>CAZQMH010000020.1:7708-16498 GCA_964594435.1 uncultured Alcanivoracaceae bacterium | reverse complement strand
ATCCACTTTTTTTAATCCTCATCTTTAGCCTCCTAGCATTTGCTACAGGTTATTTTGGGCACCAATATTTCAGTGTCAACTCTATTGCTTCTTTGCAACAAAGAAACGATGTTCTTGAAAAAGTCAACAGCCAAAACACCACCAAAATCAACCAACAACAAGCACAAATAAGTATTTTAACAACAGAAAAAAAAGTCAAGCAACAAGCATTAATTGACTTACAAGAAAATTATAAAAAAAGCATTGATTTAAATAATAGTCTCAAGGCTGATGTGACCTTTTATGAACGCTTATTGAGCCCCAACGCTAAAAATACGGGTTTACGGGTTTTTCAAGCCCAGATTGTCGCTCAAAAAGACAACAAATACATGCTCAAACTTATCTTGGTACAAAAAATAGAGCGAGCCAGAGAAATTGCTGGGAAATACGAAATTTATATCGAAGGCCAACTAAATAATAAACAAAAATCCTACCAAATCAGCTTAAAATCCGATACAAAATTCAAATTTAAGTATTTTCATAAGGTTTCTTTGCCTTTTTCACTGGCAAATGGTTTTAAAGCACAAGAACTGGTAGTAAAATTATTTCCCAAGAACAACAAAACCAAGACCATCGAATACCGAGTCGATTGGCAAACACTCATCAATCAGGAGTAAATTATGTTTAAAGGCAACAAAGACAATAAGTCACAGAGTATTTCTACCGCTACACCTTCAAAGCTCGATACGTTATTGGGTCAAAACACCAAGTTAAATGGTGATATAAGCTTTAATGGCGTTTTTCACCTCGATGGAACCGTCGCAGGCAGTTTAATCGGCACACAAAAAGAAGATATTCTCACCATCAGTGAAACAGGTTTGGTTGAGGGTAAAATTGAAGTGGCAAATATTGTTATCAATGGTACGGTTAAAGGCGATATAACCTCTATTGGCAAAATTGAAGTCGCCTCGAAAGCCAATATTGAAGGCAATGTTTTTTACAACAATATTGAAATGGAAGCGGGCTCAAAAATTAACGGGCAACTCATCTACCAAGACAAAGATGCGACAGGAAACATAACAAAATTAGAAGACAAGAAATCAAAAAAAGATTGATTTAACAGGAATCGAATAAAACATGCAAACCGAAATTCAGCTTTCAAACAATGCTGCCAACAAAATTCGGCAATTGGTACTTGAAGAACAAAATCCAGATTTAAAACTTCGAGTTTACATTATTGGCGGTGGCTGTTCGGGGTTTCAATACGGCTTTGCTTTTGAAGAACAAAGCGAAGAAGGGGATTTCATCATTGACAAAGACGGTGTAGAAATGATGGTCGATCCCATGAGTTTCCCGTATTTGATTGGCTCAATTGTTGACTACAAGGAAGATTTACAAGGATCTCGTTTCGTCATTGAAAACCCAAATGCCAAAACAACCTGTGGCTGTGGCAGTTCTTTTTCCATATGACTCCAAATCAAAAAAACATCTATTTTGGCACCGACAAACTGGATAGAGCCTCACATTTACGTGAACGAACGGCTGTTCTTGAAGAAATGAAACAAAACCATGATGCCAAATATATCCCTGTTTACCAAGGACGGCATATTTATATGAATGAACACAGCAGTTTTTATCGTCGAAGCCAACCATTTGACTGTGAATCTGAATGTTTTTTGGGTTTAATTGGCAAACAAATGTGGTATTCGTGCCCGTTAAATGACAAACAAGCCAAAAAATTAGAACAAGAAACGGGCAAGCAGTTCTCACCCTTGCGGCGTTACGCCTTAAAACTCGATGACGAACTGGCACATATTGCTCTGTATTCACGTGGCTTGGATTTGTGGCAACGCAATCGCAAATTTTGCCCAAAATGTGGAACCGAAAACCATTTAGAAATGGCAGGGCACAAATTAATGTGTGAAAACAACCACGAACAATTCCCACATATCGAACCCGCCATTATTGTTTTGGTCACAAAAGGAGAAAAATGTTTGCTCGGTCGTAAAGCCACATGGCCAAGCAATGCGTACTCAACCTTGGCTGGTTTTGTTGAACCAGGTGAAACAATCGAACAAGCGGTCAAGCGAGAAGTGCATGAAGAATCCAATATTCAGGTTAAAAATGTACAATATTTCGGTTCCCAACCCTGGCCTTTTCCTGCCGCATTAATGTTAGCCTTTACCGCACAAGCCGAAAATACAGACATCAAAGTCGATGATGAGCTGGAAGATGTGCAGTGGTTTTCTCGGCAAGAGTTGAGCGAAATGCTGAAAGAAGGCTATGTGACCATCTCTCCACGTTACACCGTCGCGCATAATTTAATCGTAGGCTGGCTCAACGAAACACCCCATGCCTGAACTGCCAGAAGTCGAAACCTCAGTCAATGGCATAAAGCCATGGTTAGAAGGTAAAACCATAAAGCAAATCACTATCCACAATGACGCACTTCGCTGGCAAATTCCTGCGGAATTGGCACACAATTACACCCACCTTAAAATAACCAAAATCGCACGACGAGCCAAATACATCTTAATACACCTCGATGATAGCCAAACCATCATCATTCACTTAGGTATGTCAGGTTCTTTGTCTCTATTACAAAACAATTCTACCTTGCTCAAACATGACCATTTTGAAATGATTATGCACGATGGTACACGTCTTCGTTACAATGATCCTCGCCGTTTTGGTTGTATCTTGGTTACAAAAGATTACCAAAAACATAGACTCATGGTTAAACTTGGGCCCGAACCATTAAGTTCAGAATTTGATGGTCACTATTTAAAACAAAAAGCTAAAAACAAAACCCAAGCCGTTAAAAATTTCATCATGGATGGAAAAATAGTCGTCGGTGTTGGTAATATTTATGCATCTGAAGCTCTTTATACCGCTGGCATCAAACCCAGTAAATCAGCCAAAAAAGTATCCTTACAAAAATACAATTTACTTGCCAAAGCCATTAAAACTACTTTAGCAAAGGCCATCCAGGCTGGAGGCACCACCCTCAAAGATTTCCATAACGCCGATGGCAAAGCAGGGTATTTTGCTCAAGAACTCAAAGTTTATGGAAAAGAAAACCAACCCTGCCCACACTGTTCTGCACCTATTGTAAAAATGATTATTGGGCAACGCAGCAGTTTTTATTGCAAAAAATGCCAAAGCTAAACCCGCTTAAAATGTGACGCAGATCACAATTTTCAAGAAACACTGAAATATTCATTGGAATTTACATGCTTTCGGTTATGCTTATTGGTTCGGGGAGAGCAAAACAACCAATCTTTGAGGAGATAAAAAATGATAAAAAATAGCATGACGATACTCATGGTACTGCTGAGTTTTTCAGCAATCAGTGCCATCCATAACGTGCAAATTCAAGGCAACAGCTTCGTACCATCAACACTTTCTATACAAGCAGGAGACACAGTGGTGTTTCACAACAGCGGAGGTTTTCACAATGTTAAAGCCGATGATGGTAGTTTTCGCTGTGCCAATGCCTGTGAAGCTTTGCCCAATGACGGAGCTGGTGCTCCCTCAAGCACGTGGACGACAGCCGCCATTACCTTTAACTCGGTAGGCAGTTTTAATTATTTTTGTGAAATTCATGGTGGTGCAGGTGGTGCTGGCATGTCAGGAGTCATCAATGTTAGTGCACCAAGCAATGTCGCAGCCAATATATCGGTGCGGAATTTTAGTTTTGCACCAGCCAATGTCACCGTAAATGCAGGTGATGTCGTGCATTTCACCTTAGATCAAGGCACACATAATGTCCGAGCAGATGATGACAGCTTTGAATGTTCTGATGGTTGTTTGAACTCTGGGAAAAATCTCACCTCAGAAGTATCATCCAATCCATGGAATATTTATTTAATCATGCCAACGCCAGGCAGTTATCCTTATTATTGTGAGGCTCACGGTAGCATCGGTGGCAATGGCATGAGCGGCATCATCAATGTGAACATGCCTGATTTAATCTTTGCAAATGGCTTTGAAGCGACTAATGCAGGCAAATAAACCCATGACAAAAGCCTTAGTTATTATATCTGAGGCTTTTTCTTATTCATCAATTCAATACCTTTGGTCCACGACTTAATTTCTGTCATCATTCCATGTTGAGGGTATTTTTTTATCAAACCATGCAAAATAGCCAGTGCTTTTGCTTGAGTTTGAGGGTTTTTATACAAAATTTGTGCTACCAAATAATAATTGGGCACTATATCCTGCGAATTGGGGTATTTTTTGTTAAAACCGTTTAGTATTTTTAATACGAGCGGAAATTTGCCTGATTGGTAGGCGTGTTTTGCTAACAGTGTAAGGTCTTTTTCTGCAGTTTCCAAATAAGGTTCTTTATTAGCGTAAACTTCTTGCAATAAGCTAAAGGCTTGACCTAATTTATTCTTTAACACCAAATCATGAATTCTTTGGGCAACAGGAGCTTCTGCTTTGTTGGCAGCGGCAACGGTTGCCAACTGCTTAAATTTTTGCAATTCTTGGCTATCATCGCCATCTTTTTGCAGCTCTTTGATAATGGCTAATGCTTCATCAGTTTCTTCCGATTGAATAAGGCTTTGGATACGGTTGTAGATGGGGTTGTCAAAACTTGGGGCGTTGCCTGTTGTATTATTACTTGATTGATTGCCACCCTCAGCCTCAAGCGTTCCGATTTCTTCACCTTGCTCATTGAAATTTTGGTAAATCAAAAAACCCATGATGTGAAAATTTAAAAAGGTGAAAAAAATCATAATAGAGACAGTGATAACATACATCATTTTAAATGATAAGCTGTTAGACAATACTGCCACTACGCCTCTTTCTTGTAAATACTGTGTCAAAAGATAAAACAAGGCAAAAAGAACATAGGTAACAAACCACGGTTTTATAAAACGTATAATGGTCAATGGATTCAAAGCCTCCAATAATGAACCCGTGTAGGCTAACACCATATAAATAGCAGGTGTAATCAAAGGGAAAACAAAATACACCAAAAAATTTAAGCTTGTACTGTTTATTTCTATCGCCTTTGATGCCAAATATCCCATGAGAATTCCAATCACGATGAATTGAAAGACAATCCCGTAACCCGCGTCAGAAAAAGAGATGTCATCAGGGTCGAATGAACCTTCAGCACTTGACAATAAAATATCAACTGAAAATTTTAGCACAACCGCAATAAGAAGAAAGGGCAGAAATAATATAGACAAAGGTGCAATAAAGACTATCCCGCCAATAGCAATCAATGCTGCCATCACGATTAATAGCCTTTGACTCATGACGTAATCGACAAAATAAAAGAGATTTTTTAAAAAGAACTTATCTGGATCGGTTTTTGTTTGTGCCATGGTTTTTCCTGAATTTTTATTGGCTTTTATTCTATGCCGATTTCAGGCTTTTATCAATGCGAGCAACGGCTTTTTGCAAATTATCTAAAGACGTAGCAAAAGAAAGACGAATATGACCAGGAGCACCAAATGGCGTACCTGGCACAACGGCGACTTGTGCATTCTCCAATAACCATGTAGAAAAATCCACATCATTATCAACACCATCAATTTTAGCAATGGCTTTTTGCACATTAGGAAAAGCATAAAATGCCCCCTCACCCGCAATACAGGAAAAACCATTAATTTTATTCAAGGCATCAATCAGCCAATCGTGTCGTTCTTTAAATGCCTGTTTCATCGGCACTAAACAATCCTGCGAACCATTTAATGCCGCAACAGAAGCCGCTTGAGAAATAGAACAGGGGTTAGAAGTGCTTTGGGATTGAATTTTACGCATCGCCGTAATGACATCAACAGGACCTGCGGCATAACCAATCCTCCACCCCGTCATGGCATAAGCTTTTGAAACCCCATTAATAAACACCATTTGCGGCATAAGTTGTGGGAATAACACGCCCAAATTGGTGATTTCTTCGGTACCCCAATAAATATGCTCATAAATATCATCGGTTGCAATCATGATTTGAGGGTGTTTCAACAAAACCTCACCCAAAGCAACCAATTCGGATTTGCGGTAAGCTTTGCCTGTTGGGTTACTTGGCGTGTTGAGAATTAATAGACGTGTATTATCGGTAATGGCAGCTGCCAATTGTTGGGCTGTAATTTTAAAGTTTTGTTGTTGAGTGGTGGTTACAATGACGGATTTTCCACCAGCAAGCAAGGTCATATCGGGATAAGATACCCAATAAGGTGCAGGAATAATCACTTCATCGCCAGGATTTAAAACCGCCGATAACAAATTTGAGATGCTGTGCTTTGCACCGCAGGAAACTAAGATTTGATTGGCTTGAAAGGACAAGCCATTTTCCCGTTTAAATTTCGCAATAATAGCTTGTTTTAGCTCGGCTGTACCATCCACCGCTGTGTATTTTGTTTGCCCAGCATTTATGGCATCTATCGCCGCTTGCTTAATATGATTTGGTGTATCAAAATCCGGTTCACCCGCTCCTAAACCAATCACATCTTTACCAGCCGCTCGCAGCTCTGCGGCTTTCATGCTCACCGCTATAGTTGCCGAAGGTTTCACTTTTTTTACTAAATCAGAGACAAAATCAGTCATTATGTTTCCCACTATTGAAAGATAGCGTTATCATACTAAGACTGACTTTAAAAACAAGGAGAATTGTATCTATTTGAATTAAAATTAACCATTGTCAATATCTTAAATGCCGATAGTGAAAGCACGCACCAGCGGCAAGGTGATAAAAGCCAACAAAATTCCGTAAGCTAACATGGCAGAGGTAAGTCTTGGATGAAAGTCGGCCATAATCGCCAAAGCTCCAGCAGAAATCATCGGTGGCATAGCTGCTTCAAAGACAATCACCTGAGGTATCAAGCCCTTAATCGTAAACAATGAAAAGAGAAGAACAACAAAAAGTGGTGCAACCAGCATTTTTATAGACAAACCAATCATAAATGGTGTCAGGTACTTTTTATCAATTCTTAAATGCAATTGAAAACCAACAGCAACCATAACAACAGGCACTAAAGTATGAGCAATCGGTGCTAACAAATTAAAATAGTCTTCGGGCAAATGGAAAGGGGACAACAACAAAGCCACAACCAAAGCAATAAAAGGCGGAAAAGTGACTACCTTATGTGCAACAGATGCAAGCGAAAAAGGCTTAGAATTTTTATCAAAAATAGCCAAAATTAAGCTCCCATAAAGAGCCAAAGCAAAAAAAGAGCCAAATTGGTCGTAAATCACCGCATAAGCAACCGCCTGTTCACCAAAATAAGCTTGCACCATTGGGATGCCAAAAAACGAGGTATTGCCAAGTGGTACTAAAAGTAATAAAACGGCAAAAGTTTGCTTGTCCCAATGAAAAAATTTATGCAAAAGCATGAGTAATAAAACAGATAGAAGCACAATCAACCACGGCATAAACATAAGCAGAGCAATATCATCAGAAAAATCTAATTTAGGCACGGTCAGCAAAACCAAGGCAGGAAGAGAAACATAAATAACAAAAGAATTGAGCACCACTGCCGAATTTTCAGGAAAAGCCTTGCTACGTTTAAGCAAAATTCCAAGCAACAACAAGGCAAAAGTTAAGATAAAATTCCCAAACCCCGATATAGAAATTCGATAGATAGTATAAGTAATTAATGTGCATAGGAAAGTCATAAAAACCGCAGTCACCTTATTGGTGATAAGGCTTTTTATGAATTTTCTAGGTATGTTAAGGACTTGTGCTAGCATCGTATTTTCTCTATCGGGATTTGGGAAATTATTCACCCTGTCATTTTAGTCATAATTGTTTACAAATCCAGTAGAAATTTTTAAGTATTTTTGTGGTATACTATGGTTTTTAAATTTTAAGAGGTAATTCTTATGAGTGGAATAATGGATATGATAACCCAACAATTGGGTGGCAGTATGATGCAACAAATGGCAAGCAAGCTTGGTGGCAACAGTGAAGGCGTACAACGAGCAGCCGCAGCAGCCGTGCCGATGATACTAGCAGCAATCAAACGCAATGCCAGTTCAAGACAAGGAGCCGAATCCTTATCAAATGCCCTAAACAAACACAGTGATGGCGGCATTCTTGGTAATTTAGGCGGACTATTTGGTGGTTCAACTCGCCAAGAAGGCGGTAAAATTCTGGGTCATGTATTTGGCAACAAGCAAGACACCATCGTTCAACAACTAGGCAAAGCCACAGGCATTGGCGGCAAAGGAGCAGGTGATTTAATGTCAATGCTGGCTCCAATGGTCATGGGAGCGTTAGGTAAAGCCAAAGCTCAAAACAATTTTGGCGTCAGCGGTTTGCAAGATATGCTCAACCAAGAACACAAAAGCATCCAAAAAAGACAGCCCAAACAACTCGGCATGATAGAAAGTATGCTCGATAGTGATGGCGACGGCGATGTAGATTTGGGTGATATTTTGAAAAAAGGCTCAGGTTTATTAGGCGGTTTTTTTAGAAGATAAATAAACACCTCAAATCCCGATAGTGAAATCACAAAGGATTTTCTCTATCGGGATTTGGGTTGACTCTACTTACAGTTCTTTTAAGCCTGTAATCAACTCACTGATCGCATCTTGGGCATCACCAAATAACATCTTGGTATTGTCTTTAAAGAACAAACCATTTTGGATGCCCGCAAAACCAGTGCCACGACCACGTTTAATCACAATAACATTTTTGGATAAATCGGTTTCCAAAATCGGCATACCATAGATGGACGAAGCAGGATCATCACGAGCCGCAGGATTAACCACATCATTGGCACCAATCACTAAAGCGACATCGGTATTTTTAAATTGTGGATTGATGTCTTCCATGTCTTCAATCATATCATAGGG
>CAZQMH010000020.1:0-7698 GCA_964594435.1 uncultured Alcanivoracaceae bacterium | reverse complement strand
CATAGGGAACGCCCGCTTCTGCCAACAAAACATTCATGTGACCAGGCATACGCCCTGCAACGGGATGAATGGCGAATTTCACATCGACTCCGTTTTCGGTCAACAATTGCGTCATTTCCCACAACTTGTGCTGAGCTTGAGCAACGGCCAAGCCATAACCTGGAACAATAATCACCCTTTCAGCAAATGCCATCATAATAGCGGCATCATTGCCTTCGATTTCTTTCATTTCGCCTTGTTCACCACCAGCGGTACCATCAGAGCTTCCTCCCATCGAACCAAATAAAACATTGCCAATACTTCGGTTCATGGCTTTTGCCATGAGTTGAGTCAATAAAGTACCCGCAGCACCGACCAACATACCCGCGACAATCATCGCCCAATTGCCAAGCACAAACCCTTCAAATGATACTGCCAAACCAGTAAAGGCATTATAAAGTGAAATCACCACAGGCATATCTGCACCACCGATAGGTAAAGTCATTAATAAACCCAGAATTAAGGCACCGCCAAAGAAAATCCACAAATTCATCGCCTCAAGATTATTGAAGGTATAAACCCCGAAGCCAATAATAGCCAGAGCGATGATGCCATTAAATATGTTTTGTCCTGGAAATGTGTAGCGTTTATCAATCAAACCTTGTAATTTACCAAAGGCGATTAACGAGCCAGTGAGCGAAATACCGCCAATAAACACACCAATCAAAGCCAATGCCGTGGCAATTGCCCCCATGGGTTTGCCGTGGGCAGCCGCATACAACTCCATCGCTCCAATAAAAGCAGCAGAACCACCACCCATACCATTATATAAGGCAACCATTTGTGGCATATCGGTCATGGCGACTTTTTTACCGCTTATCCACGCAATAGCCGTGGCAGAAACCAAAGCGGCTAAAATCAACCAATAATTGTGTATATCGGGTGTAAGAAAAGTCACAACCGTGGCAATAACCATGCCAAATCCAGCCCAAACAATGCCACCTTTGGCCGTTCCTGGGGCTGACATTCTACGTAAACCAACAATAAATAATACCGCCGCAACAAAATAACTGATGTCTATTAGACGAGACAGGGTAAATAGTTCACTCATTTCTTCTCTCCTTGTTTGCTAGGGTCTTTTTTCTTTTTGGTTTTAAACATTTCTAACATGCGTTCGGTAACCACATAACCACCTGCGGCATTGCCCGCACCTAAAAATACCGCAATAAAGCCAAAGACTTTTTCAAGATCCGTTGTGGCATGACCCAAAGCCACCATTGCTCCAACCAAAACAATACCATGAATAAAATTGGAACCTGACATCAAAGGCGTGTGCAAAACCACAGGCACTTTGGAAATAATTTCATTGCCGACAAAGGCTGCCAACATAAATACATAAACTGCTACAAATCCATCAATCATCTTCTTACCCCTTTACCATTGGGTGAACTATTTCACCGTCTTTTGTTACATTGCTGCCTTGCAAAATATCATCGTCCCAATTGATGGCAAAATTGCCTTCTTTATCTTTCATCAGCGATAATAAATTCCACACATTTCTGGAATACATTTCACTGGCGTGTAAACCCAAAGAACCTGCCAAATTAACTGGCCCAATATAAGTCACACCATTTTTCTTAATCGTTTTGCCTTTTTCGGTTAATGCCACATTGCCACCACCTTCGGCTCCTAAATCCACCACAATTGTGCCAGGTTTTAGGTTTTTGGTCATTTCTTCGGTGATTAAACGCGGTGCAGGACGCCCTGGCACCGCCGCTGTGGTTATCAACACATCGACTTTTTTCAAGTATTCGGTCATCGCCTCTTGTTGCTGTTGCTTTTCTTCATCGGTTAATTCACGCGCATAACCGCCTTCGCCCACGGCATTGACACCTAAATCTAAAAACTTCGCCCCCAGTGATTGAATTTGTTCCACCGTTTCTGGGCGAACATCATAGCCCATAACCATCGCACCGAGTCGTTTAGCCGTGGCAATCGCTTGCAAACCCGCAACACCAGCACCGATAACAAAAACCTGCGAAGGTCGAATCGTGCCCGCTGCCGTGGTCAACATCGGAAAAAACCGCGGCGATTCAACCGCTGCCATCAATACCGATTTGTAACCCGCAACTGATGCTTGAGAAGATAAGGCATCCATAGATTGAGCCCGAGAAGTTCGTGGCACCAGCTCCATAGAAAAGACCGTAATATTCTTTTTATTGGCAACATCAAAGCGTTCTTTATCGGCAAATGGAGCAATCATACCAATCACAATCGCATCATCTTTCATATTTTTCAAAGTCGCTGCTGATGGTGGAGCGATACAAACATAAATGTCTGCCTTAGCCAGTACCGTTTTGGCATCATCAACTATTTCACAGCCATCATAAGCCGCATCAACAAACCCCGCATTGGCACCTGCATTTTTCTGCATAATGACAGCGAAGCCCGCTTTATTTAATTTTTTAGTGGTTTCAGGCACCAAAGCAACCCGTTGCTCCAACTCTGAAACTTCACTGATAAAACCCACAGTTTTTGACATTTGTTATTGTCCTGATATAAATTGACAATATTATGCTTGTATTTGTCTTTCTATGCAATATATTTTATATTTCTTATGATTTTATGAAAAAAATTGATTGACCGTATATAATTCACCCTGCGTTTATTTCTACAATTATAAAAAATTAACCTTATGTCAAAACCAAACATTCTTGTCGACAGTTTTAATCTCGGCCTAAAACATGGCTCAGGAATTAAAACCTATGGTGCCACCTTGCTGGATGCTTACAAAATATTAGATTACAAGGTCGGGGTTTTTTCTGACAACAAGTTTATCCAAGGTAAAAATCCTATTTTGGATGAGGTGACTTTTTTTGATCAACAGTTTCATTTGCCACACTTGCGTTTTAATTCGCGGTTTTGGGATGATGTTCGCGATGTATCACAGTTTTTGCGTTCAAAAAAAGTCAAATGTTTTCCTGTAAATCTTACCAGCCCCAATGTAAATGATTATCTTTCAAAAGCCGCTAGCGAAGAAAAATACAGCTATATTTGTAATGCTTTTGATACCTTTCATTCTGCTAATCGCTATTTTTCTGTTTTTAAACGACCCGTTAGTTTTAAAATTGAGAAAAAATACCGCCCTGATATTTGGCACATGACCACGCCTTTACCGATTAAAGTCCATGGAACCAAATCGGTGATTACTATCCATGATTTAATTCCTTTAAAAGTGCCTTTTACCACGCTTGATGTGAAAAACAATTTTTACCATTTATTTAAATGGGCGTGCCAATCAGCGGATTTGATTTTATCGGTATCGGAACAAACCAAAAAGGACATCATCGAAGTATACGATGTGCCAGAGGAAAAAATTCAAGTAACTTGGCAGTCAGTTAAGCAAATTGATAGCAGAGAAGATGCCGAAGTTGAAGAAAAATATTTGGCTTCCTATAAGTTAAAGAAGGAAAAATACGTACTTTTTGTCGGTAATATCGAACCCAAAAAGAACATCAAATCACTTATAACTGCCATGTCTTTTATCGATGAAGAAGTCAAGCTTGTTATCGTCGGCAAAAAAGCATGGCTATGGGAAGACCAACTCAAGGACCTAAAAAAATACCACAAGAAAAAACGCATAAAATTTATGGACTATGTTGATGATGCCGAATTAGCAATTTTATACCGCAATGCCACCTGTTTAGTTTTTCCATCAATTTACGAAGGTTTTGGCTTGCCTGTGTTGGAAGCACTGCAATACGATTGTCCTGTTGTGTGTTCGGGTATTACCTCTTTACCAGAAGTCGCTGGCGATGCAGCATTGTATATTGACCCTTATGATTACCGTGATATTCGTGAGAAAATTTCCGCCCTCATTAACGAACCAGATTTACGCCAAAAACTGATTGCCAATGGCAGAAAAAGAGTAGAATTTTTCAGCCCACAGAACTATGCCAAACGACTGGAACAAGCCTACAGCCACGTTCTTAAGTAAAAATGCTACATAAATTAAAAAATCTTTTTAAAGCAAAAGATTTAACTGGCTATTTTTTTATTCATATTCCCAAAACCGCAGGCACCAGTTTTATCACTTTGTTAGATGCCGTTGTGGCAGAAAATGCAATTTTCCCTTGCCAATTATGGCGAGAAATCAATGAAGAAATGGTAGCAAATAAAAACAACTACCACTTGCTTAGAGGTCACTTTGGCGGCGGTTCTTATAAATTATTATGTGCACACAAACCTCACCGCTTAACAATTCTTAGGCATCCGCAAAGCCTCTCTTTATCGACCTTTCATTTTATAAAGCGTGAAAAAAATACCGCTGTTCATGATTTAGTAAAAAATAAAGAGATGGATTTAAAAGCATTTTTGCAAGAACCTCGAACACTCAGTAAAATAGAAAATCGCATGGTGCGGCATTTGTCCTTTGATTTGCAACAAGACCCAGAGGCACAGGAATTATTTTTATCCGAACAAAGCGTTAAAGTCATAGAAAAATGGATTAAAGCACCGAAAAAAATCAGCCCAAAGAAAAGACTAGCACGCGCCTTAAAAGTGATAGACGAATGCTCATGGTTTGGCATAGTGGAACGATTTGATGAGTCGATGCAACTGTTTTGTTACCGTTTTAATTTGCCTCCAATTGGCAAATCTCCGCGTTTAAATGTGTACAAAAAGAAACAAGAAATTGATGAATTTTGCCAAAAAATCATCGCCCAGCAAAATGAACTGGATGCAGAACTGTATAATTATGCCAGCACACTATTTGTCCAAAAATACCAACAAATGGTGAACACGCTACAAACAATATTTGGCAAAAACGATGATTTGGATGCCTTAATTGATAAAAATTACCAGAAAAACCACAACCCAAACCTAAAAACCTTTATCGATTATGATTTTTCCACAGCATTACTTGGAGCGGGTTGGAACCGCCGTGAATGGATAGAACACGAACAAACTTTTTTCCGCTGGACAAGTTCGTCCGATAGCTATATTGATTTTTGGGTGCAAAAAAAAGACTACAGCTTAAGCATAAGAATTATAAATGCTCTGAGTATCGAACATATAGAGCAATTAGATATTCACGTCAATAACCACTCCATCACCTACCACTGTGACCCAGAACATGGCGTGGTAAGGATTATTTCAGCACAAATTCCAAAAAGTTTAATAAAAAATCAGCTATTGAGACTAAAATTTATATTGCCCCCAATAAAAACACATGCCGAAGTTTATCAATCAAACGACAATCGTCCCGTTGGATTGGCAATCAACTGGATTAAATTAAGATAATACCCAAATCCCGATAGAGAATCGCACCAAATTGAACTTATTTTTGTAATTATCTTTACAAAATAACTGTTTTTTAGTAAACTGTAGGCTTAAATAATTGTAAATTACCGTGCAAAGCATAAATAAACTCAACAAAATACTAAGTTATATGGCATTTCGAACGCTAAAACCGCTTGTGGTCTTTTTTTTAAGAAATGCTATCCCTTATCAAATGGCATCAGACTGGTTGAAACGAATTTATATTGATACAGCATTTGAAAATAAAGAGTTTCGCATTAATCCTGATAAAAAACAAACCAAAACCCGGGTAGCCGTTTTAACAGGCCTATCAAGAGTAGAAATTGACAGGGTTTTAAAAATTGAAAAACCCATCGAAGTCACCGAACAAAAATGGAACCGAGCGACCAAAGTTTTATCCGCTTGGGCAACCGACCCAGATTATATTGAGACCAATGGTAAGCCAAAAGTCTTACCCATTTATGGCAAAAATTCATTCAGCGCACTGGTAGAAAAATACTCAGGTGGTGCGACGATGCGTTCGGTGTTAGATGAGCTGGAAAAAGTCAAATCGGTTAGCCTCAACAATGAAAAGGTTACCCTGTTAAGGAAAGACTATTCACAACAGCCAGATAAACAAAAACTTGTCAGCTTGGAGCTTTTTGGATTGTATACAGGTTCATTGCTTGATACCCTAATATTCAATGACAAAGAAACAAACCCCAAGAACAAGAGATACCAAAAAATTGTTATCGCTTGGGATGTAAAAGATGATAAGATTGCTGATGCAAAGCATTATATTTATACAGAAACAGATAAACTTTTAGTCAAAATAGACAAAAAACTGTCACGCTTAAAAAACAAAGAAAAAACCCCAAACAACACCAGTAAAATAGGTCTCGGAACCTATTATTTTGAAGAGAAAAATCATCATGAAAAATAAACAATTGCCCTACATACTGCTATTACTTGCACTGCTGGTATCCATAGATATGCCTGCCCAAGTTATTACCGTAAACGGCATTCGAGCCTTTGAAATCGACAGCAACACAACCATTAAGATTGATGGCGTATTACAAACCACTGTGCCAATTGATATTATTGGCTCAGGCGGCTACAAAATTCGCTTTAAGGTCGGCAACGATGTCAATCCAACAATATCTCAAGGAACATTAACCGAAATAAATCTCATTTCTGACATTAAAGGACCAGTAACCAATACCCATCCCTTGCAAATCCTCGATCAAACTGTTTTTGATACCGCTGATACCGTGTTAGAAAATCTTAACGACGCCAATGATTTACAAATAAATGATTTGGTTGAGGTTTCTGGAGCGATAAATGAATTAGACAATGACATGCAACTCTCAAGATTGGAAAAAACAAACAGTTTAAGCCAATGGAAGCTTCGTGGTTTTGTGCATAACATTACTGCCACAAGCTTTACTATCGGCAGTTTATTGATAAACCGAAATGCGGTATCAGCAACAAATTGCAGTGCTGGTTTTATAGACAATGCCTTTGTGGCAATTACTGCCAGCCCTGATAACAGCTACACCGCAGGCAACCCACTGACGACACTCACATCTATCACCTGTGAAACTCCAGATGTGGATGAAGATGCAAATAATTCTGTACCAACGGTTGTTGAGGGCGTGATTTCCGATGTTATTGACCTCTCCTCTTTCAAAATAAACAATCTGACGGTATTTTTTGATCTCAATACCAGCTTTGACAATGGCGAAGCAGAACACTTGGATGAAGGCACAAAAGTAGAAGTTCAAGGTCTATTGGATACCACTACTCGTTTCATCACCGCCGATACCATACGCTTTATTAATCACCGTGTTAAAATCATCACTCCAGTTATGCCCGCTGACATCACCATCAATGAAAGCATAACCATGCTTGGACAAACCATCCTCTTCACTCCCGAGACCCGCGATGACGACAATATAGTGGCAACAGGTCTGACTTTACAATCGCAGGTTGAGATGCGTGGTTTTGTTGATTCTGCAGGACAAATGTACGCTCAACGCATTAAATACAGAGGCACACCTGATGCTACCGATATTCGTGTCAGAGGCGATGTCACAAGCATCAACCAACCTTTTTTAAGCATCAATAATATTGCCGTAGATAGCAGTGGTTCATTATTTGAATTGGATGGTTTGTTGGTGAGTTCATCTGCCTTCTTTGCTCAACTGCAAGAAGGTATGCAAGTTGTTATGGAAGATGCGGTTTATAATCAAAGCACAGGCAAATTAACCTTTGGCGACATTGAGTTGGTTGAACAAGAGCTTAATGACGACCCTAACCACCAAAAATCAAGCTCCACAAAAGACATTATTGGTTCAGGCGGATTTGGTTTTGCGACCTTAACTGGCAGTGAAGTGATATTCCATGCTGGTTTTGAATAAA
>CAZQMH010000019.1:0-16508 GCA_964594435.1 uncultured Alcanivoracaceae bacterium | reverse complement strand
CTGTGTGCCATGCTACCAAGAAATTGCTGGCATAGTCGGGGTGAAACGCATGAAAGAATTTGTGCATAAATTCAATTATGGTGTGATGGATATTAACGTAAACAACATTGATGATTTTTGGTTGACTGGAGACTCAAAAATCAACCAATTTGAGCAAATTGATTTCTTAAAACGCCTTTATTTATCGCAATTACCCATTTCACACCGCACAGAACGTATTTTCAAACACATGTTTATTACCCAACAAACCGATAAAAACACCCTGCGTGCTAAAACGGGTTTGGCTGTTAATGGTGGTAAATACAATGGTTGGTATGTCGGTTATCTTGAAACGGTTGATAATGTTTATTTCTTTGCCACCAATATCAGCCCCAAACAGAACCACGATAATTCTTTTAATAACAAGCGCAAAAGCATTACAATAAAGGCTTTGAATCAGTTAGGTTTTATTAATCAATAGAACATGAAATTACACAGTTTGGTTTACACCCTCTCGGATTTCATCAAAGTTAGAGATCAGAAAGCATCTCATTTAAAGACTGTATATATGTCCGAAACCATTTTTGTAAAATGCATTAAAAAGACTTGAATTACTAGGGGCGTTCATATATGTCATAGCTTTTTAGCTTTACTTAGCTTTTTTATTTATTATTCTTAGCTTTATTTAGCTTTAGTCAATGATGATGAGATGTTGTTTAACACCAATTTATTTAGTTATTCAAAACGCGTTCAGCTATGTGAATATGCCTACCAACAAACTCGCAAACAGATAATACAAAAATTTGATGTTATTCAATCAATCTTAAAACGTCATAATTTCAGAATCAATACTGAAAACTTACTTGATAAAAAACGCACATTAACTCATTTTCTAAAAACGGGTCAAGTGACTTGTTTAATAACATTGATATACCTTATATAAACAATTCAAAAACAAAAATCTGCGTAATCGGTGTAATCTGTGGAAAAATAATAAAACATGGCTATAATTTAACCATGCAGCAACAAGCCTACCAAATCTGTTGCCAAATCACATGCTTTTGTATGAAACATGCAGGATAAATGTGGTTTCTCTAGTGGGGTTTGGGTAACCATAAAACAAGTAACTAATTATGAAAATAACTTCTGTAAATACCAACGGTATCCGAGCTGCGGCAAAAAAAGGATTTTTTCAATGGCTAAAAGAACAGTCACCTGATGTGGTCTGTATCCAAGAAACCAAAGCTCAAGAACAGCAATTACAAGCCGATACTTTTCATCCCGAAGCTTATCATGTGTATTTTCATGATGCGCTAAAAAAAGGTTATTCGGGCACGGCAATTTATACGAAAACTGAACCAAAATCGGTTAAATTCGGCATTGGCGAGGAAGCTTTTGATAATGAAGGACGTTGGCTTGAGGTTGATTTGGGTGATATTATTGTGGTTTCGCTGTATTTGCCATCAGGTTCTGCCAAAGAAGAACGGCAAAATTTTAAATACCAATGCATGCAACGCTTAGAACAAGAGTTTGAGCGATTAAAATCCACAGGCAAAGATTTTGTTATTTGTGGCGATTGGAATATCGTTCACAAAGAGATTGATATAAAAAACTGGAAAGCTAACCAAAAAAATTCAGGCTGTTTGCCGCAAGAACGGGCATGGTTGACTAAATTATTTGATGAATTGGATTTAGTCGATGCTTTTCGGGTCATCAATCAAGAACCACACCATTATACCTGGTGGTCAAATCGTGGTCAGGCCTATGCCAATAATGTTGGTTGGCGGATTGATTACCATATCACTTCAAAAGGTTTGGCACAAAAAGTACAATCTGCCGAGATTTATAAGCAACAGAAGTTCTCGGATCATGCTCCTTTGACACTGTCTTATCAGATATAACCCAAATCAACCCAATGCTTCTTTGTAAAGCTCACGCCCAATCAACATTAGGCGTATTTCATTGGTGCCTGCTCCGATGTCGTATAATTTTGCATCACGTAGCAATCGACCGGTTGGGTATTCATTGATATAACCATTGCCGCCGAGTACTTGTATCGCCTCTAGTGCCACATCCACTGCATTGCGGGATGAAAAAGACAGGCAAGCCGCTGGGTCTAATCGTGAGTTTATGTTTCTATCGTAATTGGCTGCGATGCCGTAGGCGAAATATTTGCTGGCTTGCAATTTGGTGTACATTTCTCCAATTTTGCCCTGCATTAAGCCAAATTGCCCCAAATCTTTGCCAAATTGCTTGCGTTGAGCCACATAGGGAAAGGCACTGTCACAGGCTGCCTGCATAATGCCAATTGGACCTCCTGATAAAACCAAGCGTTCGGTGTTTAAGCCACTCATTAAAATCCGCACACCGAGGTTGACTTCACCCAATACATTTTCTGCTGGAATGATGCAATCGGTAAACACCAATTCGCAGGTATTTGAACCGCGCATCCCTAACTTGTCGAGTTTTTGTGCGGTGCTAAAACCTGGCATACCTTTTTCGACAATAAACGCCGTCATGCACTTTGAGCCTGCTGATTTTTCGGCGGTGCGCATATAAACAATCAAGACATCGGCATCAGGGCCATTGGTTATCCACATTTTATTGCCATTGGCTATCCAATTTGTGCCATCAAATTCTGCCTTACATGCCATCGAACCGACCACATCTGAACCCGCTGCGGGTTCACTCATCGCCAAAGCTCCGATAAATTCACCACTGCACAGTTTTGCAATGTATTTTTGCCTTTGCTCTTCATTGGCGTGTTTGAACAGATTATTCAAGCATAAATTGGAATGAGCACCGTAGGACAAACCAACGGCAGCAGACGCTCGTGAAATTTCTTCCATAACCACAAGGTGGGCCAAATAGCCCATATCCGAACCACCATACTCGTGCGGAATGGTCATGCCATGCAAGCCGAGTTCGCCCATTTTTTGCCACAAATCGGCTGGAAACAAGTTGTCTTCGTCAATTTGCTGAGCTCTTGGTGCTATTTCTTCGGCGGCAAAATTACGCACGGTATCGCGTAATAATTCTATATCTTCCCCTAAACTTACATCTGTATGCATATCTTTTCTCTTTAAACCTATTTTGATTGAACTGGTTGTATGGGCAATAATCGTGAATCAGCGACTGCTGCTGTTCTATGCCCTATTCCCGCTAAATACTCTTGATTGGTGGCAAAAGTCATAAAATGTTGTAAGGATTTTTGTTTAATTAAAAACACCAAATCCCATTTTGAATCTGCTGGACCAATAAAGTATTCGCTGGCTGTCCCCATAAATATGACTTCTCCACCACTTTCTTGTAAAAAAGGTGATGTGTGCTGCATATACAATTGGTAGGCTTGTTCACCTGTAATCACTTTAGCAGGAGCCAAATCAGGAAACTCACTATAATCCGCAAAGTCTTTGTATTTTATCATATTCAACATGATAACTTCGCCTTTTAGGTCTTTAGAAAAAAGAGCCATAGCTGCTTCATCAGTTGGATTAATATAGTTTTGTCTCATAAATTTTCTCTATCATTAAGTTCTAAATTCAGACTTAACTTGTAAGGTGGGTTTACCCACCATCATTAATCGTAGAAATCTCAATTCATCAAGGTTCATACAATGGTGGGCAAGCCCACCTTACCTTATTTCTGCTAAGGGGTGTGTTTCCCACGGAGAAATAAAATATTCTTCAATTTGTTCTTGTGTTATTTCATCAACCGATTGAACACTCCATTGTGGCGTGCCATCTTTGTCGATTAACAAAGCTCGGATACCTTCGGCTAAATCTGGGTTCATGGCACAACGAGTTGACATGATGAGTTCCATCTCAAAAACTTGTTTAAGACTCATGTGCTTGGCACGTTTGATTTGTTCAAATACCAACGCATAGGTTATCGGACAACCTTTTAAAAAGCCTTTTTGAGCAAACTCCATCCATTTTGATTTGGGCGTTGCATTGGTTAAATTATTCACAATGGCTTCTAAGCCACCGTGTTCAAAAAGGTATTGTATCTCATCATAGTTTTGTCGAATATTGCTCACAGGTGCTTCATCGTAACTGAAGGCGTAGTGCGATTGAATCGCATTATGCACCTCTACTTGAGCGTCTTGATTCCACTCTAGTTGCATTAAATCATCTAGCAATTCGTCTTTAAATTCATTCAAAACAAAGAAATCAGCCAATTTACAAAACAAAGCATCGCTACCATTCAAACGCGAAGCCGTCATGCCCAAATACATGCCAATATTGGCAGGCATGCGATTAAAAAACCACGACGCTGCCACATCAGGGTACAAGCCAATAGTGACTTCAGGCATGGCTAGCATGGAATTTTCGGTCACAATTCGGTGCGAACAAGCACCCAATATGCCGATACCACCACCCATAACAATGCCATCGCCCCAGCCAATAATGGGTTTGGCAAAGGTATGCAAGCGGTAGTCTAATTTGTATTCCTTAGTGAAGAATTCGGCTGCAACTTTTGGCACATCACCTTGTGCGGTTGCTTGCATGGAATGGTACAAACCCACCACATCACCACCAGCACAAAAAGCCTTGCCCCCTGCTCCGCTTATCATCACGCATTTGATTTTTTCGTCTTGTTCAACTTTATCCAAACACCCTCCCATGGCATCTATCATTTCGATATTAATGGCATTTAGGGCTTTGGGTTTGTTTAAGGTAATGGTGGCAATATTTCCGTATTCACCTTCTAAAATTTCAAAAAGGACTAAATCTGACATTAAACTATGACCTCGATAGCACCTTCGACCAAAATTTTGCGAGAAATAATTAAACGCATGATTTCATTCGTGCCTTCTAAAATTCGATGCACACGGGCATCCCGCAGGTGCCGCTCTATGGGGTATTCTTTGATATATCCGTAACCACCGTGCAATTGCAAAGCTTCATCACAAATCTGAAAACACACATCGGTGGCAAAGCGTTTTGCCATGGCACAGTAGGCACTGGCATTGGCATCTTTTTCATCCAATTTGAAAGCCGCCAGTCGCACCATTTGCCGGGCAGCGATTAATTCGGTTGCCATATCGGCTATTTTGAACTGTAAGGCTTGAAAAGCAGCCAAAGGTTTGCCAAATTGTTTGCGTTCTAGCATGTATTCTTGAGCGGCTTTCAATGATGCTTGAGCCGTTCCCAGAGAACACGAGGCAATATTGATACGCCCACCATTGAGTCCTTGCATGGCAAATTTAAAGCCTTGTCCTTGTTCACCAATCAAGTTGCCTTTGGGAATTTTTACATTTTCAAAAGTGATAAGCCGTGTGGGTTGTGAGTTCCAGCCCAATTTTTCTTCTTTTTTACCGTAAATAATGCCCTCTAAATGTGCAGGCACGACAAAACATGAGATGCCTTTGGGTCCTGCTTCACCTGTGCGAGCCATTAAAACCAACACATCGGTGGAACCTGCTCCTGAAATAAAAGTTTTGCTGCCATTGATAACATATTCATCACCCTCAAGCACGGCGGTGGTTTTCATGGAGGCGGCATCTGAGCCTGAACCTGGTTCGGTTAAACAATAAGATGCCAGTAATTCGCCAGAGGTGAGTTTTTCACCCCATTGACTTGCCAATTCATCATCTGCAAAGCTGGTCACCATCCACGCACACATATTATGGATGGTTAAATAGGCGGTGGTTGAGGTGCAATGTTGTGACATTTCTTCAAATATTATTGAGCTATCTAGGCGTGACAAACCCAATCCACCGTATTTTTCAGGCGAATAAAGCCCCAAAAAGCCTAATTCACCAGTGGCTTTTATCACCTCAATGGGAAAAACCGCCTCGGCATCCCATTTGGCAGCATTGGGTGCCATTTCTTTGGTGGCAAATTCTTTGGCAGCTTGTTTGAATGCCAGTTGATCTTCGGTTAAGTTAAAATTCATGTTGTCCCCTGATTGTTTAGGAACGCAATGTTCGCAATGCTGTAGTAACAGAAAAGATTTGCGAACTTTGCGTTACAAAAGCTCTTTATCCCAAATCCCAATAGTGAATCGCAATAAAGAGTGCAAGCACTTAATGTGCATAAGGAATTGACAAAAACTAAATCCACCTTATTGGTGATTAAGCTTTTTGACGATTTCTTAGGAGCATGAAGGGCTTGTGCTCTCATTGTGATTTCACTATCGGGATTTGGGTTTATCTTAAATTAATGGATAAATTAGGTGCGTGATGCCCATCGGGTATATCACTTTCAAACCAACGCGATGTTACGGTTTTGGTTTCGGTATAAAACTTCACCGCTTGTTTGCCGTAAGCGTGTTGGTCGCCGTAAAATGATTTTCTCCAACCTGTAAAGGAGAAAAATGGCAAAGGTACCGGTATAGGAATATTAACGCCAACCTGTCCTACGTTTATTTCGTGCTGGAATTTACGTGCCGCAGCCCCTGAATTGGTGAAAATTGAAGTGCCATTGCCATAAGGGTTGTCATTAATCAGCTGAATGGCCTGTTCGATACTTTCGGCGTGCATCAAACACAAAACAGGCCCAAAAATTTCATTTTCATAAATTGACATCTCGGTGGTGACATCGGTGAACAAAGTTGGACCAACAAAGTTGCCATTTTCATAACCCTCAGGTTGGTAATTGCGTCCATCGAGTAATAAGGTTGCACCCGATTCGACACCTTCGGTAATGAGCCCTTCAACCCGTGCTTTGGCTTGTGGGTTGATTAAGGGGCCATAAGCTGAGGATTGGTTTTTCCAATAATTTGGTTTTAACCGCTCCATCGCCGCTTTTATGTCATCTTGCCATTGCTTGGCATCACCTACCAGCACACAAACCGATATTCCCATGCATCGTTGTCCTGCGGCTCCACATGCGGCTCCAACCAGAGCGTTGATGGTTTGGTTTTTATTGGCATCGGGCATTACCACGAGGTGATTTTTTGCCCCAGTAAAACATTGCACACGCTTTAAATTATCTGTGCCTGTTTTGTAGATATGTTCGCCAACCCCAACCGAACCAACAAATGAAATGGCTTGCACATCTTTGTGGTTGAGTAATTGATTGACTTGGTCTTTGCCGCCATGAACCACTTGCAGAACTTCACGGGGAAAACCCGCTTCATAAAATAGTTCGGCGAGCATATTGGGTGATTTCGGGTCTTGTTCGGATGGTTTTAAGACGAAAGTATTGCCACAAACAATTGCCAGTGGAAACATCCACAACGGAATCATCGCTGGAAAATTAAAAGGCGTAATGCCGACACAAACACCTAAAGGCTGAATAATAGAATACGTATCAATACCGTTTGCGACATTTTCGACAAATTCTCCCATCATCATGGATGCCACACCTGCGGCATGTTCAGCAACTTCAATACCACGCCAGACATCACCTTTGGCATCTTCAAGGGTTTTTCCTGTTTCCTCAGCCAATGCTTCGGCGATGGCATCGTGGTTTTCTTTGAGCAGTTGTTGGTATTTTAAAACCATACGTGCTCGTGCAGGTACCGGCACATCTTTCCATGTTGCAAAGGCTTTTTTAGCAGAGGATACGGCTAATTCGACCTCATCATGTGTTGCCATTGGCACTTGGTATAAGACATCTTGGGTGGCAGGATTGGTGACATCGAGCCATTGACTGGATTCACTGATGATGGCTTTGCCATCAATATACATATTTAATTTTTCTAACATAAGAGTCCCCTTATATTGTGTGTTGGGTGATTGGTGACAACGGTTTGACTACCACCTTTAAAAAATGACGAAATATTGCCCAAATCCCGATAGTGAATCGCAAAAAAGAGTGCAAGCAATTAGTCGTATCATCCGTGATATTTCCCCTCATCCATGTGGGCTAGCGTGAAAAAAACATCAGGAATGTTTTTTCATGATAACCCGCAGGGCGAAACCCATGGATGGGTGAAGTAAAATACTTTCCATAAGGATTTTTGACGATTTCTTAGGTGCAATAAGAGCTTGTGCTCCTTTTGTAATTTCTGTACCGAGTTTTGGGCATTGTACCATTCAATTGGAGGGAAATTAACTTATTTAATCTTTTTCAAAGCAAAATTGAAAAGTTTTTGAGCGAGTTTTTCTTCTTTGCTTTGTGGTTGCTGTAAATTCATACGGATAAAATAATTTTGCTGCTTTTGGGTATCTATTTTTGTGAAAAAAGCCTTGCCAAGCAGTTTAATTTTGGCAAAAGTTGAACCTGTGTTGTTCTTTAAATAAGTTAAGGCTTTGATAATGTGTAATTCTTCTTCGCTAAAATCACTGCCAAAAGGAAATTGTGGAAAATAACCCTTATCTTTTAACTCTGCAAATTTTACTTTTAGTTGAGCAGAAGTGTTGTTGCAAAATTGTTGAGGAATCTGCCACTTGTCATCCAGTTTATGACAATCTATCGCTTTTTGCCGTAATTCTTGTTGAAACTGAGCATCGGCGATGCAAATCATGCGTTTGATACATTCTTCATCACTTTGTCCACGTAAATCAGCCATCCCGTATTCGGTGATAACAATATCTCGCAAATGGCGTGGAATGGTGCAATACGGGTACTTCCAGACAATATTGCTGACCCTACCATGCTGCGTTTTGTGGGTGCTGCGCAACATCAATATGGAACGTGAATCGGTCAAAGCATGAGCCATGGCAACAAAATTATACTGCCCACCAACTCCGCTAACGACTTGATTATCATCCAATGTATCGGAAGCTGCGGCTCCTAATAAGTCCACTTTCATGCAGGTATTGATAAACCGTGCTTTGACCCTTTGGACTCTATCTAACGCTTCACCACCATACAGTTCATTGACTTGTGATACACCAACCATTTGAAATAATTTTCTGTTTTCTGAAGACAGTTGGTGCAGCCATTGATAAAACCACCGTGAGCCAAGAAAAAAGCCTCCATGTAAGACTACACCATTGCTTAATTTTTCACCAAGACAATGCTTTTGGATGTTTTGTATGTTTTTATCATTTTGCAAATCTGTTTTGAACTTTTTCCCTTGGGCATTTTGCATATAACCTTTGTGCATGAGCAAATCGTTTTGCAAAATACCCAGATTTTGCAGACGTTGCAGTTGTTTTTGGGTGATAACTTCATCCAATACATGCTGTTTGATTAAAATTTCAATAATATTGGACGGAATATTCTGAGTTATTATCTTTTTGTTAATAAGGTTCTGAATTTGTGCATCCTCATAAACTTTGCGTTTTAAAATCCCGGCATCAAACAAATGAGCAAATCCTTCGACAAACATTTCACTGGCTGCATAAATTCCTTCATTAAAAACACCTAAATCACCAACTTTAGCAATGATTTCTTGGTGATTTTCAACAATACGCAGGCTATTTAATAAATCCAAGTAATCTTGGTTGTGTTGGTGCTTCAATTGTATGCTGTAAACCAAGGCATCGCCCAGCGAACCAATACCCACTTGCATGGTGCCACCATCTGCCACTAACGTGCTGGCAAGTAATCCGATGCTGTAATCCACCGTATTAACCGCTGCTCGTGGCGTGGCAAACGGTGCAAAATAGAGACTTTCGTCATCGAGAATAATGTCAAAAAAATCTTCGCTGACTTGTGCTTTGCCACCCATGAATGGCATGTGAGGGTTGACCATTGCTACCATAAAGGGTTTTGCCACTTGGCGTTGTTGGCAAATATTGACAATATCGAGGGTTAAATCGGTATTACTGCTTAAAGAATACACCCGTCCATTTTCCGTTTCCTTGACTGCCACCATTTGTAGAACCACATTCAGGCCTTTGTCTAACATATCACGAGCCGCATGGGTGTAGTTGCTACTGGTATAATTGCGTTGTGCCGTTGCAGAGCCAAGCATTTTTCCCGATTGCATATAAAATTCGGTCACTTTCATATGAGCGGGTACTTTATTGCGTTTGACATCATCAATATAATCCAGGTTGGGATGATTGGGAAACAGTTTATCGGTAAAGGGCTTGAGAAAGTTTCGCTCAAGTAATGATTTGCCCTTAGGAACCTGCAAAGAAAGGGCGGTAAAAATCTCTAAATTTAAGCTAGGATTTTGCTTCACATGCTGCCACAAGGCATTAATTAATGGGTTAGGTTTACCAATCCCCAAAGGCGTACCAACCATAAGCTTGCCATTAGCAATGGTAATGATTTTATCGAGACATTGAGTTATGTTTTGCAATCTTGTGGTCATGGTTTTGAAATTTTTAAATAATAGTTCATTATAACATGGATATAATTATAACCGGCTTATGCACAAAAATTATTTTGTATTTTGTTTTTTTATTTGGTATGATTTAGGCAACACAAGCAAGCTAACATTACATTGAAAAAAATACTATTATTACTCATTCTGCCTCTTTGTATCCATGCGCAAAAAAATAGCGTGAAACAGGAAAACCTCTACCAACTAACCATCACCGACACCAATCATCATTTGGCAACAGTTGATATAAAATTTACCGGTGTTGTGACTCGCACTTTTAATGTCAAACTTCCCAATTGGCGGACAGGAAAATACAAAATCTTGGATTTGGCGAGCAACATACGTCATTTCCAAGCTTTTGACGCCCGTAAAACGCCATTAAGAGCCACAAAAATCAACAAAAACACATGGAAAATATTTATCAATACGCCTGGAGTTGTCAATGTTTCCTATCAGGTTTATGCCAACCAACTGCATAACCGTGTCAGCCATATTGATGGCACTCACGCTTTTTTGGATGCCAGTGGTGTTTTTATGTACAGCGAATCTCAGCGTCATAAAGCTTTGGGTGTTCAACTGCATGTTCCTGGCACTTGGCGTTCGGATTCAGGCTTAAAAAGACTGGCAAAACATAAATTTTATGCAAGCAATTATGACCAATTAATCGACTCTCCTATCGAATCAGGCATTCACAGCTACGATAGTTTTAGTGTTGACTCGTTGCAATATGAACTGATAATTTGGGGAGATGGCAACTACCAAAGTCAAAGGCTCATCGAAGATATTAAAAAAATCCATCATCAAGCCAAAGCGATTTGGAAAACCTTCCCTTTCAAGCGCTATGTTTATATTTTTCATGTTGGTGATAAACTGCATGGGGCAACCGAGCATGTAAACTCGACGGTTATTCATGCCGACAGATTTGCTTTTGACCCCAAAGAAAAATACAATAAGGTCATCGGCACCACAGCCCATGAGTTTATTCACACGTGGAATGTTAAATCTTATCGCCCCGCTGGCATTACGCCTTATGACTATGACAAAGAGAATTATTCTCATCTTTTTTGGATCGCCGAAGGCAGCACCAGTTATTTTGAAAACATTCTCAATACCCGAGCAGGTATTTATAGTCTTGAGGAATGTTTTGAAAATTTCGCCGAAGATATTTACAAATACCTGAACAAACCTGGCAAAAACGTCACGTCTTTAGCCGAATCCAGTTTTGATACATGGTTGGATAATGACACCAGTCGTCAGCACAATACTATGGTAAGTATTTACCTTAAGGGTTCTTTGGTTTCGTGGTTGTTGGATAAAGAAGTCAGAAAATACAGCAATAATAACAACAGCTTAGATGATTTGCACCAACAACTTTATCTGCGTTACGGGCAATCTTCACAGGCTTATTCCAGTGCTAATGTTTTGCAAATTCTGCAAGAATTAACCCAGCATGATTTTACTGAATTTTGGCAAAAGTATGTTGATGGCACCGAAGAAATTGATTTTGAGTCATTATTAAAGTTCTATGGTTTAACTTTTGAAAAAATAAAAAAATCAGAGAACAAAGCACAAGAAAACATATCCTTAGGTTTAAATATTAAAGATGACAGCAGACAAAACATCATCAGTCTCGTTCATAAAAATGGAGCAGCATGGCAAGCAGGACTGGCACAAGGTGACCGCTTGGTTGCAATCAACACCTTGCAAGTCACCGCTGATAATTTTGACAGTCTTTTGCAAAGCTTAAAGATTGGCGAGAGCTATTTAGTGCATTATTTCCACCAAGGCAAGCTCATGCAAAGCACCATCATTCCGCAACGTGTTCAGGTCATTAAACGCAAGATTGTTAAAGTTAAAAATCCTTCAAAAAAACAACGACAACATTTTGCCAGCTGGCTGCATCGCTAAGATTTCTTCGTCTTATTCGCCGTATGGCACCCAAATATTTTTCACATCGGTTGCGTTATTTAAAAATTCTTGACCTTGTGCTTGTTTACTATTGTGCCAATCTCTGGCAAGAGAATGATTAACCCATGTTTGTTTTAAACTGGCGGCACTGGCGTTTTCGACCATCTTTGAGCCTTGTTTATCGCCAAAATACCACACCGCTTCCACCTCGTAATGTTCTGCCAAAGTCAGGGCCAGCTCATTTTTATTGCCAGTGATAATATTCACCACGCCAGCGGGAACATCTGAGGTTTCCAGTATTTGGTAAAATTCCAATGCCGTTATGCCATAGCTTTGCGAAGGAATAATAACAATGCGATTGCCCATAGCTATACTTGGTGCCAATAAAGAGATAAAACCCAGCAAAGGTTTTTCATCTGGGCAAACAATCCCCATAATACCGTGTGCTTCTGGCATTGCCAAAACCACACCTCGTACGGGAACAGTATGCACCTGCCCATCAAATTTATCCGCAATTGCGGCATAATAAAATAAGCGTTCGATACTGCATGTCACTTCATTTTCGGCTTCTTGGTTCGAGACACCTGTTAGGTTTTGAATATTGTTGGCAAATTCTACGGCTCTGAGGCTTAAATTTTCTGCCATAAAATACAATATTTGGGCACGATTGTGAGCACTGCCACGACTCCAAGCTTTGGCGTGGCGTGCAGCTTCTACCGCATTGCGAATGTCTTTGCGATTGCCTATGCCAATTTGAGCGATGAGTTCTCCTGTGCATGAGATGACATTTTGCCAATAGCCGCCATCGGCTCGGACTTGTTTGCCTCCAATGTAAAACTTAGGTGTTCTATCAATCAGCACTTTGGATTTATTCGGCTTTAAGCTGAAAGTTTTTTGGGCCTTGCTGCTTTTCAAGGTGCTATCAACCTTTGCTTGCAAATAGGCATGAAGCCCTTCAATTCCACCTTCACGACCAAAGCCTGATTCTTTTTTGCCGCCAAATCCTGCTGCCGCATCAAACTGGTTGGTGCAATTTATCCACACAACTCCTGCCACGACTTTGGGTGCTATGTCGAGGGCTAAATTGATATTTTCACTCCAGATTGAACACGCCAGTCCATAGCGACTGTTGTTGGCAAGTGCAACAGCTTCTGTGGGTGTACGAAAGGTCATGGCTACCAAAACTGGGCCAAATATTTCTTCTTGAGCCACATGGTTGGCAGTATCCACTTCGGTGATTAAGGTTGGTGGATAAAAACAGCCACATGCAGGCAGGGTTATTTCTGCTTGAAACAACTGCCCACCATCTGCGACACCACGTTCGACCAGTTGAGCAATTTGTCTTTTTTGGCTTTCATCGACAATCGCTCCAATATCAATCGATTTATCCAAAGGATTACCGATGCGAAGTTTATTCATGCGTGCTTTTAGTTTTGCATAAAACCTATCGGCAATGCTTTCTTGCACCAAAAGACGCGAACCTGCACAACACACTTGACCTTGATTAAACCAAATCGCATCGACCAGTCCTTCGATGGCTGAATCAATATCGGCATCATCAAACACGATATAGGCAGATTTTCCACCCAATTCTAGCGTTAATTTTTTGCCAGTTCCTGCTGTTTGTTGGCGTATCAACCGCCCAACTTCGGTGGAACCTGTAAACGCGATTTTATCCACATCGGCATGATTGACGATTTCTGCACCTGTTTTACCATCACCTGTAACAATATTAACCACACCGTTTGGAACGCCAGCTTGTTGGCAAATTTCGGCAAACAACAAGGCTGTAAGCGAAGTGTATTCGGCGGGTTTTAACACCACAGCATTGCCTGCTGCTAGTGCTGGAGCAATTTTCCAAGCCAACATTAACAAAGGGAAATTCCATGGAATTATTTGACCAGCGACACCAATGGCTTGGTAATCGGGTAATTTTTCATCCATTAATTGTGCCCAACCTGCATGATGATAAAAATGCCGAATGGACAATGGCACATCCACGTCTCGTGATTCACGAATTGGCTTGCCGTTGTCCATGCTTTCTAAGACCGCAAATAAGCGTGAGTTTTTCTGCAATAATCGGGCAATAGCGTACAAAACTTTTGCTCTTTGAAAACCCGATTGTTTTGACCATAGTTTTTGTGCTTTTTTGGCAGCCTTGACCGCTTTATCAACATCGGCTTTATTGGCTTGAGTGATTTGTGCTAACTCTTGGTTGGTTGCTGGATTGGTGCTGGTAAAGTACTTTGCTTGTTTGTTGCGGATAAATTCACCGTTGATAAACAAGCCGAATTTATGTTTGTGCTGCTTCAGCCATTGCATGGTGATTTCGTTACTTTCTGGGGCAAGCCCGTATTCCATTGTTGCTAATATTTTCATAATGTTCATTACTTCTCTATCCTATTGCGTGCCTAAAACTGGCGGAGTATTTGCCTGTGGCGTGGTGTTCGAGTTGTCTTTCTATGTCTCCTAACAGACTGGATGCTCCAAAACGAAACAAATCTGGTTCTAACCAATCACGACCCAGTTCTTCTTTCATCAAAATTAAATACAGCAAACATTCTTTGGCTGTGCTGATGCCGCCGGCTGGTTTGTAACCGATTTTATAGCCTGTTGAGTCAAAATATTCACGAATTTGTCGCACCATAACCAAACTTACAGGCAAGGTGGCATTGACTTTTTCTTTGCCTGTTGAAGTTTTGATAAAATCGGCTCCTGCCATCATGCACACCATTGAGGCTTTGGCTACATTGCGTAGTGTTGCCAATTCTCCAGTTGCCAAAATTGTTTTTAAATGAGCTTTCCCGCAGGCTTTGCGATAAGCTTGAACCTCAACATAGAGTTTTTGCCAATCCTGAGCAAAAACCAGACTTCTGGAAATAACAATATCAATTTCGTTAGCTCCTGCGGCAACCGAGCGTTTTATTTCTTCCACACGCATATCAAACGGTGTTAAACCTGCGGGAAAACCCGTTGAAACAGCGGCTAATTGCACGCCGCTACCCGATAAATACTGATGAGCATGGGCTAACATTTGGTGATAAACACAGACCGCAGCGGTTGTTAGTTTTAAATTTTCAACACCTAATGCCCTAAGAATATCTAAACGAACGGGATTTTTGGCTTTGCTGCATAAACGTCGGACTCGATTGGCAGTATCATCACCTGCTAATGTCGTTAAGTCGATACAACTTAAAGCCTTGAGTAACCATGCGACTTGGTGCTGTTTTTTAATTGAACGCCTGCTGCCATAAGTTTTTGCACGTCGTTCAACCGCAGAAGTGTTGACTTGTATGTTCTCCACCCATTCAAGATTGAGTGCCATGCCTGGGTTTCTTTTTAATTTATTCATCTTACTGGATTGTACTAAATTCGGAATTTGGGATTATAGCATAATCTCAAAATATCGTTAACGACAATTAACTTGGAGCTTGTCCGAGAAGAGGAATCGTGATGAAGGAAAGTTGGATATAGGGCTCTTTTTCGGTTTTTCTGTAATAAATTATCTATTCTCGAACACGCCTTTCAGGTTTCTTAGTCTATACCGAGCTTTTTTATGCGGTAACGCAGGGCTCTAAAGCTGATGCCTAAGACTTTTGCCGCTTTGGTTTTGTTGTTTTTGGTGAGTTTCAGGGCGTTGGTGATTTCTTGAATTTCTATTTCTTCGATATAGTCTTCTAGATTTTTGTCGTGCCGTTGTGATAACAGTTGCCCTTCTTGCTTTTTCACAATACCTAAATCTGTTTTTCGAATCAGGTTGTTTTCACAAAGATTTGCTGCCCTTTCCAGTATGTTTTTGAGCTCCAATATGTTGCCAGGATAGTCATATTCACACAAGGTATGCAACGATTGCGAATCGAGTTTACAAGGTAGTTTTTGCCATTTTTCAGCATATTCTTGCAGGATATTTTTGCATAACTTAGGTATGTCTTTAATGTGTTGTTGCAAAGGTATGGTGGTTAATTCTATGACTGAAAGACGTTCAAAGAGCTCTTGATTAAAGTCTCCGCAGTCAACTTTTTGTTGCAAATCATCACGACAGGCACTGATAAAACGAATATCAAGATTTACTTTTTCTCCCGTATCCAATAAAATTTGTTTATCGGTTATGATGTGCAACAATTTATTTTGTGTTTTGGCAGTCAGTCCGCCGATATTTTCTAAAAAAAGCGTACTGCCATTGGCTTGCACCAGTAGCCCTTGTTGTTTTTGGTCGCCAAAAAGTTCGTTAATTTCTTGGTGGTCGGCGATGCAGTCAAAACTGTAAAATTTGGCATCATGCCGCTTGGATAAGCGATGTATGTTGCGGGCTATGAGTTTTTTGGCAGTTCCAGCAGGTCCGTGAATCATGATGGATGATTGCGATTGTGCTAACTTATCAATATTTTGGTTGAGGTCTTTTATGTAATCGCTGACACCTACAAAATGGGAGTTTTGGTTTATTTCTT
>CAZQMH010000018.1:0-16665 GCA_964594435.1 uncultured Alcanivoracaceae bacterium | reverse complement strand
CTAGCACGCCGACGTAGTCGAGTTTTTCGGCTATTATTTGAGCATATTTTGTGGCGTTTTTACTGTGTTTACTTGGCTTAGAAGGAACGAGTGTTGTGGTAAGTATTCCTTTTTTATGTTTATTTTCGCAGACTTCATAAAATTTTATCTCGCCATTTTTCTTGCGGGCACAAATAACTGAAACTTCGCGTTCAAATTCGATGGCTTGTTCAAAAATAAAAGAACCCCCCTCGATTTCATTCCACAAGGCTTTCAAGTCGGTTTTTGGGCGAATGCGGTATTGCCCTTTGCCATCATAACCCAAACGGGTTGTTTTTAAAAAACCATTGTTTTGGCAGTTTTTTGCGGCAAACAGCAGTTCAGAATAGCTATTGACGGCAAAAAAGTCGGCAACTGGCAAATCAAGCGAAGCAAAGAGTGTTTTCTCTTTAATGCGGTCTTGGGCTATCGCCAAAACTTCAGGATTTGGGAAAACGGCAGTTCTTTTAGCAATAAATTGTGCGGCTTCTAACGGCACATTTTCAAAGTCGTAGGTGACATAATCACACTTTTTAGCAAATTCATCCAAGGCGATTTCATTGTCATAGTTTGCCACCATAAGCTCGCCCACTTTTCCTGCACAAGCCTCGGCTGATGGATCAAAAAAGACAAATTGAAAGCCCAATTGATAACCGTCAAGTGCCATCATTTGTGCCAGTTGTCCTCCACCTAATATGCCAATTGTTAGAAATTTATCCATGCTTATCATTCATCTGCCGGGTTGGGGTTATCCAGTACGTTTTGGGTTTGTTTTTGTCGAAATTCCAACAAGTTTTGTTTGATTTTTAAATCATGACTTGCCAATATTGCCGCACAATACAAAGCGGCATTTTTGGCACCTGCTGTACCAATACTCATGGTGGCAACTGGCACGCCAGCAGGCATTTGTACAATAGACAACAAGGAATCAATGCCGTTTAGGACGCTGGATTGTATCGGCACACCAATTACAGGCACGGCTGTCATGGCAGCAATCATACCAGGCAAATGAGCCGCTCCACCTGCTGCGGCAATAATAATTTCATAGCCCATAGCTTGTGCAGTCTCGGCAAATTCTAACATCTTCTTTGGTGTTCGATGGGCAGAGACGACTTGTTGCTGAAATTTTATGTCCAATTTTTCTAACAATTCGGCACAGGCCTGCATCGTTTTCCAATCAGATTTTGAGCCCATAACTAAGGCGACTTTTACCATGTTTTTACCCTTTTGCATAAAGAATTGGAGATAGGTTGCGAATTGTGGCACAGAACCCGCTTATCTTCAAATTATTTAAGCCATGATTTTGGATTTAATGGCTTGGCATCCTGCCTGATTTCAAAATACAAAGCAGGTGTGGCTAATGTTCCGCTGTTGCCTACGGTGGCAATGGCTTGCTTGGCTTGTACCCAATCGCCAACTTCGACCAATAAAGACTCGTTAAATCCGTAGAGCGACATGTAGCCGTCTTGGTGATCGATTATAACCAACATGCCAAAGCCACTAAGCCAGTCGGCAAAGGCGACGCGACCATAAGCAATCGCCTTAATCTTGCTGCCCATAGTCCCCGCAATAACCACCCCATCCCAACGGCTATTACTGTAACGACGAGAATGGAAAGAATGCAGGTAGCGACCTGCAAGAGGTTTTTCCAGCTTGCCTTTGAGGCGATAAAAATGCGGGTTATTGCCTAAATTTTTGGGCAAATCGCTCAACAAGTGGCGAATTTCATCCAATAATGTACGCAACCGCTTTTGGTCTTTGCTCAAGCCTTGAGTTTCACTTTGGTGCTTGGCTATTTCTGTTTTCAAATTATTCAGTATTTTCAAACGCCCTTTGCGTTCCTCAAACAGGTTATCCTGTTGCGCCAATAGCCGTTGTTGCTTTTCGTTTTCTTGTTTTTGTAAGAGCCGTTGTTTGCTGTTGAGTTGTTGCAATCTTTTTATTTCTTCGGTTACTGATTTTATGAGGCTGTAGAGTTTATTTTGTAAATATTTTATTTGGTGTTTGGTTTGTTGGTTGTTTTTGCTTTGCTTGGTGCCGAGAATCAATTTTAAAGTTTTGTCGTGATTGAGGTAAACTTGCAATTTAACCAGATTGATTATTTGCCCTTTTTGTTTTTCAATACTGTTTTCTTTGTTTTTAATTTGTCCTTCTAAATTTTTGATGGTATTTCTAATATGAATGAGCTGGTATTTGGTTGCATCTATGGCACGCGAAAGGTCATTGATGAGTTTATCTTGTTGCTCTAATTGTTTAATTAATTTTTGTGCTTCACCTTGTTCTTTATTTAATTGCGTCTTTAAAACAATTAATTTTTTACTAATAGCTTTAATGGTTTTTTCAATTTCTTGCTCGCTTTTTTGACCAATAGCAAGAAGTGGTAAGAAAAACAATAACAATATGAATGCTTTGTACATGTAATGATAGAACTGAATGAGCGGATATTATAGAATGCTTGGCACTTTTTAGACAAATAATATTTGCCTAGCACTTGAAATTGCACATTTAATCGCTATTTAGGAGTGCTTAAGCGTTTTATAGGATACAATTATGGCACAATTAGCAGAATTCATCGGCAATCATTTGCTCCTTTCTTCAGCATTTATCATCGTATTTTTCTTGGTAATCATGTTGTTTATGAGTGAAAAAATGCAAGCCTTTGCCAATGCTAATACCTCTGAGTTAACCCAATTGGTTAATCGCAAAGGAGCCGTTGTCATAGACACCAGAAGTGTAGCTGACTACAAACAAGGTCATATTGTTAATGCCATCAACATTCCCTTAGCCGACATTGTTTCAGGCAGTGCCAGCTTGGATAAATATAAGGGCAAAGAAGTTATCGCCTATTGTGCCTCTGGCATGAGTTCAAAACTCGCATGCAAACACTTAATCAAGTCTGGAATCGAAAATGTATACAACTTAGCTGGCGGAATTAACGCTTGGAAAAGCGACAACCTGCCCATCGTTAAGTAACCCAAAATTTAATTAATAGAAAAAAACAAACAAAGGAGTCACTCATGACTGATGAAAACAAAAATGTAGCACCTGGTGCTGAAAATGCAGAAAATGCACCAATGATGACCGTGCAAAAAATATACGTCAAAGATGTATCATTTGAAACACCCAATGCACCTGACATCTTTAATGAAAAAGGTCAACCCGACATAAAAATGAACCTCAACCAAAAAGTTAAACAATTGGCAGAAGGCACATATGAAATCGTACTAACCGTAACCGTAACCTGTAAAATTTTAGAAAAAACCGCCTACTTAATCGAAGTTCAACAAGCGGGCATTTTTGGATTGGTCAATTTTGAAGAAAATGTTCTGCACCAAGTTTTAGGCACTTATTGCCCTAATGTCTTGTTTCCTTATGCACGACAAGTGGTTTCTGAAATTGTGATGCAAGGTGGTTTCCAACCCTTAATCTTGCAACCCGTCAATTTCGACCAACTGTATGCTCAGCAAATGCAACAAGCCGCAGCAGCACAAGCCGAAACAGCAACAAAACAATAATCCAAGTGGTCTTTACAGTAATTGGTGCTGGTTCATGGGGCACGGCACTTGCCATGCAAATGGCTCGAAACGGCACCACTTACTTGTGGGGCAGAAATGCTTCGCACCTGCATAGCATGCAGAAAAGTCGCAGTAACGAAACCTATCTGCCTGGAATTAAATTTCCTGATAAATTAATCCTCGAAACAGATATTGAAAAAGCCATAGCCCAATCTGATGCCGTATTAGTCGTCAGTCCTTCCCATGCTTTTGGTGAAATTCTCGAAAAAATCAAACCTTTTTTAGGCTCACGACCTCTGGCTTGGGCTTCCAAAGGTTTTGAACCAGGTTCTGGACGGTTCTTGCATGTTGTCGCCCAAGAAATTTTAGGCGAACAAAAACCAATCGCACTGGTCACGGGGCCTTCTTTTGCATTAGATGTTGCCCAAGGCAAACCAACGCTCGTCACTGTTGCTAGCACCCATGAGAAATTTGCCCATGCCGTTGCTCATGCTCTGCACAACGAAAAATTTCGCGTTTATTTATCCGATGATATTATTGGAGCCGAGCTTGGCGGAGCGGTAAAAAATGTTCTCGCACTGGCAACTGGTATCTGCGATGGTATGCAATTAGGCGATAATACGCGAGCCGCTATTCTGACTCGTGGCATGGCAGAAATGATGCGGCTAGGTAAAGCCATGAATTGCAAAACAGAAACCCTAATGGGTTTGTCAGGTCTTGGAGATTTAGTATTAACTTGTACTGGCGACCTCTCTCGAAACCGCCGCATGGGATTAGCATTAGGTCGTGGTCAAAGCATTGAAGACGCCAAAAAAGAAATTGGACAAGTGGTCGAAGGCATCGGCACAGCCCAAGAAGTTGTCCGCTTGGCAAAGCAATACAAAGTGGATATGCCAATATCCGAACACGTTCTGAAAGTCGTGCAAGGTAAAATCACCCCCAAACAAGCCGTCACCGAATTAATGAGCCGTGGTCCTCGCCAAGAGTTTGATTAATCCACAAATTATCGGGATTTGAGTATTATCTAAGTTTACGCAAATACCACCACTGGAAAAAACGTTTTGCCCAATGAAAAATCCTCAATGGTGGCAGTACAAATTGTCCTTTTTCGTCTCTTTTTACAAAAACACCTTTGTTATTGCTGTCAATAATGCACATCAGTTCTGGCTTAAATGTCGCAGCAGCAGCTTTACCGCCTAAGGTCGCAAGTAAATTCTTGGCAGCGGCTGCGGCTTGCAAATCTGCCATGTGAGCTTGTTTTGGCATCCAAGGCGGGCCTGGAAAACTGCCAGAATCACCAGCAACATAAACATTTTCCATGCCTTCAACTTGGCACTGTTCGTTGGCTTTCAGTAAGCCTCCAGCAGATAATGGCATTCCAGCTTGCTTAAACCACTTGTTGCCTGTCATGCCAGGCATAAATAATATTAAATCAGCACCAAATTCGGTGCCTTCGGTGATGACTTTGTTGGCTTCAAATCCTTTTATTTTATGACCGAGATGGGTTTCGATGCCGTATTTCCTCATACGTGTTAAAATACCTTCAACCGCTCGTTCGCCCATGCGAATACCTGGCTTTGGTGCTGGACAGAAGAACACCAGCTTGAATTTGTCTCGCCGCTTTTCGGCTCTTAATTGTTGGTCTAAACCAAATAAAAATTCAAACATCGGTCCGCCACGCATGGCAGATTTTTCTTTGGGGTTGGAGGCAAAACCAATGGCAATTGTTCCCGTTTGCATGGCTTGTATGCGGTCGCGGATATTTTCTGCCGCAGAAATCCCTTCGCACGGTGTGATGGCATGTTCAATACCTGGCAATTTTTTTATAAAACGACCACCAGTAGCAACGATTAAGCCATCATTTGCGACATCGCCATTTGTGGTCATAACGACCCGACCCTCATCCTTTAGCCCCTCAACATGACCTTGGTGAAAAGTAATGTTATGCTTTTTGATAAAATTATCCAATGGCACAATTAAATCTTCAGCTTGCATTTGACCTGAAGGTATCCAAATCAAACTCGGTAAGTATATAAATTCTGCCTTTGGGGCAATAAGCGTGATTTCACATTGTTGGTCACGTTTACGAATTTGTCGACAAGCAGTCAAAGCGGCAAAGCCACTACCGAGTATGGTTATTTTTTTAGCCATGTTTGTATTTGTATTCCAAAATTTGTGCACAGGTTATACATAATGTGGTGTATGGCATTATTTTCAAGCGTTTTGGGTTAATTTCCTCTCCGCATTCCTCACATTGTGCATAATCGCCACTGGCTATACGTTGCATGGCATGTTTAACCAATAAAAGTTCCTGCGAGGATTCTTGAAAAATACCTTGCAGGACTTCGTCGTTTTCTGACTCTAGAGCCGCTTCTTCCCAATCTTTGGAACGCTTTTGCATGAGGGCTGATTTCACCTCTTTGATTCTTTTGCTTAATTCTTTTTTAAGCTTTTTAAGCTTTTTCAATTGCTTCTGATACATAATTACTCTCATTAAATAAAATAATTATACGCAACTAATTGACTATTTTCATTGATGCAAATCAATCGGGGTTTGGGTACAATGCTTCTTTAGTCTTGGCTAATTCTTGATAAAGCACGGCTGGCACTTTGCTGCCAAAACTTTCAAGATATTGTTTGCTGTTATCAATTTCTGTTTTCCAGCCTTCGCTGTCAATAGCGAGTAATTTGGCTAAATCTTCACGCGTGAAATCACTCAGACCATCCAAATTAAAGTCATCGAGCTTAGGCATATCGCCTAATGCGGTAGTTTGACCATCAACTTTACCTGTCACACGTTTAACAATCCATTCAAGTACACGCATATTGTCGCCAAATCCTGGCCACATGAATTTGCCATTTTGGTCTTTTCTGAACCAATTAACGGTGAATATATCAGGCAGATTTGCTCCTTGTTTTTCAAAGGACAACCAATGACTCCAATAATCAGCAAAATGATAACCACAAAATGGTTTCATTGCCATTGGGTCGTGACGCACAACGCCTACTTGACCTGTTGCGGCGGCAGTTGTTTCAGAGGCTACCAAAGCACCCATCAAAACCCCATGTGCCCAATTGCGGGACTGGGTCACTAACGGTACCATTGTTTCACGTCTGCCACCAAAAATTATGGCAGAGATGGGTACACCTTTGGCATCTTCTGCCTTTGGTGAATAACTTGGACAGCGTTTTGAGGCAACGGTGAAACGTGAATTGGGATGAGCGGCTGGCCCATTTGCTGGGTCGTATTTATTGCCTTTCCAATCTTGTACTGGCACTCTGTCATCTAAACCTTCCCACCACGGCTGGTTATCATCAGTTAAGCCAACATTGGTGAAAATGGTGTCTTGGTAAAGCATTGCTAAGGCGTTGGGATTGGTGTCTTGGGCCGTGCCTGGTGCGACACCAAAAAATCCCGCCTCTGGATTAATCGCCCATAACCTGCCATCTTCGCCAGGCCGCATCCAACAAATATCATCGCCTATGGTGGTTATTTTCCAACCATCTTGGCGGTAACCTTCTGGTGGAATTAGCATAGCTAGGTTGGTTTTGCCACAGGCCGAAGGAAAGGCTGCTGCCACATAATGGGTTTCACCTTGTGGATTTTCCAAACCTAAGATAAGCATGTGTTCTGCTAACCAGCCTTCGGTTTTGGCCTGATAAGAACCAATGCGTAAAGCATGGCATTTTTTGCCTAACAAGGCATTGCCGCCATAGCCGGAGCCGTAGGATTTTATGCTTAATTCTTCAGGAAAATGCATGATGTAGCGGCGTTCAGGATCGAGTTCGCCATTAGAATGCAAACCTTTGATGAAACCGCCTTCACGCTCAATGCGATTTAAGGCGGGCGTTCCCATACGGGTCATGAGACGCATATTTTGCACAACATAGGCACTGTCGGTTATTTCAACACCGCAGCGAGAAATCGGCGAATCAATTGGTCCCATACAATAAGGTATCACATACATGGTGCGACCTTGCATACAACCTTCAAACAGTTCATCAATTTTGGCGTGAGCTTTTTGTGGGCTCATCCAGTTGTTATTGGGTCCTGCATCGTCTTTTTCTTCGGTGCAAATAAAAGTTAAATGTTCCACTCGTGCCACATCTTGTGGGTCGGAGAGGTGCAAAAAGCAATTCGGATGAGTTTCTTGGTTTAGCTTGTGGTAGTCACCACTGGCTAGCAGCACATCATCGAGTTGGGTTTTTTCGGCATCTGTGCCGGTGCACCAAACGATATTTTCTGGCTGGGTTAAGTTGGCGACTTCTTTTACCCAGTTTTCAAGGGATAGTAATGTTGTATTTGACATGATTGTAGTTAAAGTTGAGTTATTTAATTCGAGCTAGAATTCCATCCAGTTCATCCACCGAATGGTAATTTATTACTAGCTTGCCTTTGCCTTTTTTGCTGTGTTTTATTTCTACTTTTGAACACAGCTTTTCGGTTAATTCGTTTTCGAGTCGCTCAATATCTCTATCAATGACTTTGGGCGGCGACTCGGGCTTTTGTTGGTCATAATTTTTTATAAATTTTTCGGTAATTCGCACGCTCATGGCTTTGTTTATAATGGTTTGGGCAGCCTTGGGTTGTTGGCTTTTTTCCAAAGTTAACAATGCTCTGGCATGTCCCATTTCTAATTCGCCATTGTCTAATAATTGCTTCACATCTTTGTGCAATTCCAATAATCGCAGTAAATTACTCACTGCCGCACGTGAACGACCAACAGCGTTAGCGGCTTGTTGGTGGGTTAATTCAAATTCTGCAATTAAGCGTTGCAGTGCGATGGCTTCTTCTAGCGGATTTAAATCTTCTCGTTGAATATTTTCAATCAGTGCCATGGCAATGGTTTGTCTGTCATCAACCTCTCGAATAACAACTGGAATTTTACTAATCTCAGCTATTTGAGCGGCTCGCCATCGTCGTTCTCCTGCTATTATTTCGTATTTATTTTTGCCAATAGTACGAACAATGACGGGTTGCACCATGCCTTGGGCTTTGAGTGAATCGGCTAATTCACGTAATTTCATCATGTCCATTTTTGTGCGGGGCTGAAATTTTCCTGGTTGAATTAAATCCACATCTAATTCGGTCAGTTGTTTGTCATTGGGTTTTAAATCGACGTCTTTGGGCTTGGCTCCGAGTAATGCATCTAAACCTCGACCTAAACCTCTTTTTTTTGTTGCCATTAGTTATTTCCTCTTATTACTTCGCCTGCCAAACCGATATAGGCTATCGCTCCGCGAGAATTTTTATCGTATTCAATCACACTCATGCCATGACTTGGAGCCTCTGCAACACGGACATTGCGTGGAATAACGGTGATATAGACCAAGTCGCCAAAATGCTGTAACAATTGTGCTGAGACATCGTTGGCAAGATTATTTCTGCCATCAAACATGGTTCTGATAATGCCTTCAATCTTTAAATTTGGGTTGGCGTTGGATTGCACCCTTTGGATGGTATCTAGCAAGGATGCCAAACCTTCCAAAGCATAGTATTCGCATTGCATAGGGATAATAATACCATCAGCGGCGACCAGTGCATTGATGGTTAAAATATTTAAAGATGGCGGACAGTCAATGATGATAAAATCATAGCTTTTATCAAGTTTAGCCGGTTGTTTTTTGAGTACGGTTTCTGGTGTGTTTTGCTCCATTAACTCAAGTTCTGCGGCGGTTAAATCGGTATTTGAGCCAATAACATCCATGGCAGCGTGTTCGGCATGCAAAATGAGGTTGTTGATATTGTCTTCTTGCAATAACATATCACAAGCATTGGGCTGAACTTCACGCGAATTAATGCCACATCCCATGGTCGCATTGCCTTGCGGATCTAAATCAATCAGCAAAACCGATTGTTGCATTTGTGCCAGACCTGCTGCCAAATTGACGCTGGTTGTGGTTTTTCCAACGCCTCCCTTTTGATTGGCAATGGCTAGAATTTTTGTTTTGTTCATATTTTCTTAAAAATCAATAATCGCCTATCGGCATCTAAAAAAGGAACCTCAATGTTGATGTCTTGCTGGAGGGCAAAACCCCATTGTGCGGCATTATTTTCTGACTCAATTCGTGGTCCCTTCATGGCGAACATGCAACCTGTAGCCGCACAAAGATGCCCTGCAAGTTGTAGAAAAAGACCCACTTCGCTAAAGGCTCGTGATATTACCACATCGAAGCCAGTTTGTGCTTGATATTCCTCAACTCTTTGGCAAACTACTGTAATATTGTCTATTTTCAGTTGTCTTTGTGCAAATCTGAGAAAACGTGTCTTTTTGTGATTGCTGTCTAAAAGAGTCACTTTTAGCTCGGGATTGAGCAATGCGAGGATAATTCCGGGTATTCCTCCACCTGTACCGACATCAATGATTGAGTTTCCCTTTAAATAGCAGTAAACTGACGCACTGTCGAGTACATGCATTATCAGCATTTGCCGAACATCCCTAATAGCGGTGATGTTATATGTTTTGTTCCACTTCTCCAAAAGTGCTACAAATGCTAAAAGTTTATCTAAGTTGGCAGCTTCAAGATGCAATTGTTGCAAACCTTCAAGCAGTAACTTCTTAATTTTGTTTTCAACCATTTGTGACTTTTAGCCCATTGTATTTGACATCGGTATAAGGTATCTTAGGCACCTTATATTCATTTATAAATTTGCAAAGGCTAATTATAAAGATAATTGCCGTAAAGAACCAAGAATAAAGGTAAAAACTATGAATTTTAATACTGCACGCGAAAACATGTTGCTTAACCAAGTTCGTACTTGGGATTTCATCAGCCCACAAAATATCAACAAAATGCGTCAGCTGCAACGTGAAGAGTTTGTCCCTGTTGAGCACCGAAAACTTGCTTTCAGCGACATTGAAATACCCTTAGCTCATGATGAATTAATGATGAAACCCCTATTAGAAGGACGAATTTTCCAATCTCTAAACCTTAAGGGTGACGAAAAAGTATTGGAAATTGGTACAGGCAGTGCCTATTTTACGGCTTTGTTATCCTTATCTTCAAACCACGTCACCAGCATAGATATTCATCAAGATTTTATTGATGCTGCCCGTAGCAAACTGCAAGAAGCTAACATCACTAATGTAAAATGTGAAAAACAAAATATTTTTAATCTCCAATCGACATACAAATACGATTGCATTGTTGCCACAGGTTCATTTGCCGAAGTCCCTGAATTTTTATTAAGCAATATCAAACAGAACGGCAAAATATTTGCCATTATTGGTCAACAACCGATTATGACTGCTTGTTTGATTAGCAAAAACAGCGATGGCTCCGCTCATATTGAAACTTTATTTGAAACAATGGTCAAAGCATTAACAACAATTGAAGAAAAAACCATTTTTGAACTCTAACAACAAACACAGAACTATGAAAAAAATCATTTTATTTGGCACCTTATCATTAAGTTATTCCGCTCTTTGTGCTGATTTAGCCGAAATATTCAAGCAAAGTGAAGCCCATGACCCGCAACTCTCTGCTGCCCGACACACCTTGGATGCCAGCATGGAAGGCAAGAAACAGGCATTTTCCGCTTTTTTACCGACGATAAACTCCTCAATTGGTAGAAATTTTGGCAAAAACAAAAATAAAAGTTTTTTTTCCAATCAGCCAGCGACCTATAGCCGCTCAGAAAGCTGGAATGTCAGCTTATCGCAGACATTGTATAACCATGCCAATTATCAGAACTATCACATTGCTGAATTACAAATATTAAAATCACAGGCAGATTACACCACTTCTTATCAAGATTTTATCTTGCGAGTTGCCCAAAGTTATTTTAACTTATTGGCAGCAAAGGACTCTTTGGTTTTTTCCAAAGCTGAGGAAAAAGCCATCCAAAGACAACTCGACCAAGCCGAACAACGTTTTGAGGTCGGTTTGGCAGCTATCACTGATGTGCACGAAGCAAGAGCTCGTTATGACAGTGCGCGGGCTTCGGTAATTTTGGCACAAAATGTTTTGGATGACAGCAAAGAGGCACTATTTGAAATGTCGCAAAAATACTATCAGCAATTCGATATCGTGCCCGATGATTTAGATTACAGCAGTTTTAAACTCAGCCCAATGGAAGCCTATCAGAAAAAGGCAATCACGCAAAGCCCTGAATTCATCGCTGCCAAAGTAGCCAAAGACATAGCCGAAAAACAAATCGAAGTCAGTCGTGCTGGGCATTATCCGACTCTGGCTCTCTCATTTGGACGTAATCATGGCGTATCGAAGGACAATATTTTTTCACAGTTCAACCCACAAACAGGAGCTGTCGAACAATTTAATGCTGGTGATAGCATCAGCGATTCAAATTCTGTTGCATTAAGTTTAAACGTGCCCATCTATGCAGGGGGAAGAACCCAGTCTCAAGTCAGGCAATCGGTGCATAACCACAAAGCCGCTATGGACAGATACGAACAAGCTCGACGCGGCGTTATTCGAAAGGTACGAAATGCTTTTCATGGAACATTGGCTGCCAAAAGCAGCGTTGAAGCTCGTAAGCAAGCAATGATTTCAGCCCAAAGCGGCTTAGAAGCGACGCAAGCTGGATACGAAGTTGGAACACGGACAATTGTTGATGTGTTAAACTCACAACGCGGGCTTTACCAAGCTCAACGTGATTACTCTAAGGCAAAATACGATTATTTTATTAAATATTTAAGCTTAAAAAGAGCCGCCGGCGATTTATCGGAAAAAGATATTTTAACCATCAATAAAATTCTGCAAACTCATAGCTGATACACATCCAACCGAGTTGTGCCATTTTCGCAAACAATTTTTAAAATGGCACAGGTTTGCTGAAGTCAGTCGGGATTTGGGTCTTAGATAACGGTAAAGCTGCTACCGCGAAGCCCTGTTCTGCGAGAATCTCTTCTGCGGCGACGTTTCAAACGGTCGCGTAATTCTTTTTTACGTGCTTTGAGCCAATCATCTTGTGAAGGTTGGCTGCCTTTGTCTTTAAAAAATGGTGAATCTTTGTAAGCTTTGACAAAGTTTTTAAAGTCTTTATAAGCATCTCTTTCGTGAATTAATTCTTGTGCTGCTACATCAATCATCATGGTATCAAATAAAACACCAAGCTCAGGCAGCGATTGCGGAATATTTTGTTTCGACTCATTAAAATAGGACAAGACCGCTAAAACATAGTTACGATTGTTTTCACGCATGTTCCACGCTTCATCTTCTAACATGTTAATGAGCGTTGATAATTTCTCAGCACTTTCATGGACTTGCTTGCTCTGTTCCTTGTCTTTTAATTTATCCAACAAACCGCGAGCTGTTTCGATGGTTTTTATGGCATCAATTTCTGCGGTTTTCTTTTCTTCTAAAACTTGCAAAAAGTGTTTGTGTAAGTTTTCTGTTAAGCTAATTTGATAGGTTTTGTTCATTTTTATCTCTTATCATTAATTGATTGTCATTTGATTGTTGCAATATTGGGGCATTTTTTTTAATTCAAACCTGTATTTTGGCAATCGCTTATCGATGGTATTGGAAAAAATAACCGACAACAGTCAAAACAATGGTATAAGGCAATGCCATTATTACCATTCGCATATAACCTAGCCGAATGGCAGGAGCCAATGCCGAAGTAAGCAAGAACAAAAAGGCAGCTTGCCCATTGGGTGTTGCCACCGATGGTAAATTTGTACCCGTATTAATGGCAACCGCTAGCGCATCAAAATGTTGTTGTGAAATTTGTCCGTTTTCAAAAGCTGTTTTGACTTCATTAATATAGACTGTGGCTACAAAAACATTGTCACTTATTGCGGATAAAATTCCATTGGCTAAGAAAAAGGCTTTGGGTTGAGACTCAATAGGCATTTTTAATACAGCCTCAATAATCGGTAAAAATAAATGCTGATCATGAATCATAGCCACCACAATAAAAAAGATAACCAACAAGGAGACAAAGGGCAAAGATTCTTCAAATGCCTTACCAATCCTGTGTTCATCAATAATACCTGTTAAAGCGGTCACAAATACTAACAAAACCAAGCCAATTAAACCCGGCTGCATTAGATGTGAGTAAAGTCCATAAATCAGAAAAACAGCACTGATACCTTGAATAATTAGGGCGTATTTTTCTTTCTTGGTTCTTTTTTGGTCTTGTTCGGTTAAATAGCCTTTTAAGATATTTCGCACATCTGGTTCAAGCTTGCCTCCAAATCCAAACCATTTAAATTGCTCAACAACAATCAGGGTTATCAGCCCTGCAGTAACCGCAGGGATTGTGACGTGCGACATATTGACGGCAAATTGGGTAAATGTCCACCCCATTTTTTCTGCAATCAAGAGGTTTTGTGGCTCGCCAACCATTGTCGTTACCCCGCCCAATGCTGTTCCTACCGCTCCATGCATGATGAGTGAACGAATGAACGCTCGAAATTCTTTTAGGGTATCACCACCCATTTGTTTGGTGTCTTCTTCCTCATTACCATCATAGTCAGTAGGGGCAGGATTGGAGTGAACTTTTTCATAGACGCCATACAAGGCAACGAACACAGTTATCAGAACCGCAGTGACGGTTAGTGCATCTAAAAAGGCAGATAAAAAAGCTGCCGCAATAGAAAACATCAAGGATAAAACAATTTTATTTTTAACCTTAACCAGTATTTTGCCGAAAATAAAAATTAATAATGGTTGCATAAAATAGATAAAACTCACCATAAAGACCAATAACATAATCACGGGTAAATTGGTAACTATTTCATGCCACGCCGATTCTGGGCTCGCCAGGCCTAAAGCTAATATTGCGATAGCCAGCAAACCTCCTGATTGCAAAGGATAGCATTTGAGTGCCATTGCTAGTGTGAAAATAAACATGGCAATGAACGCCCAACCAATCACTGTTTTACCAAAAAGTAGTAAAGCTGGATAGCACAAGAGCAAAAACACCAATATGGCATATTTAAACCATTTCGGGCTGTTTCCAAGAAATTGTTTGAATACAATATCCACAATATCTCCTCAAATTATTAAAAAGGAACTATTTTACACTAATTTCTTTAAAAAAGTTAATAATATGATTCTCTGCTGTTGCTATAATCCACCAATGAAAAATAAATTGCACAAACCTTCCTTCATAAAATATGCTCCCAGCTGGTTGCTTTACGCAATTCTTTGGTCTTTTTCGCAATTGCCGTATAAAGTTATGGTTTTTTTTGGCATGGGTCTTGGCACATTTATCAAAACGGTAATTCCTGCGAGAAGAAAAATTGTTGAAACCAATTTAAGACTGTGTTTTCCTAAGCTAAACCAACAACAAAGACAGCACCTTAGCAAGCAACATTACCATGAACTTGGCATCATGGTCATGCAAACATTAAAAGCTTTTTTGGGAAACACCACAAAAATTGAACAATCCGCTCAAATAAAGGGCTTTGAACATTTACAAGAATGTCTCGACCAAAAAAAAGGTGTGCTATTGGTAGCTGGGCATTTTACCGCTTTGGATATGGGTGGAAAAATATTATGCAAAAAATTCCCCATTGCCGGCATGTACCGTGAACACAAACATCCTTTGACCGAATATGTGGTCACCAAATCTCGTCTAAATTATGCGACGCACATGTTTAAACGGGACGAATTGCGTCCAATTATTAAACATTTAAAAACGGGCGGGATTTTGTGGTACGCTCCTGATCAAGATTATCGCCGTGGGCAATCGGTTTTTGTGCCTTTTTTTCAGCACATGGCATCAACCATCACTGCCACACATCAAATGGCTCGATTATCTGGTTGCAAGGTGATTTTCTTTCATGTGCAACGTAACAAAAAACCACCCTATTATACATTGAGTCTCAGCCCTGCAATTGATAACTTTCCAACAAAAGATGCCTCAGCAGATACGGCTATAGTTAATTTAGGCATAGAAAATATGGTAAAAACATGCCCTGCCCAATACCTTTGGGTGCACAAAAGATTTAAAACCACAGCTGATGATGTGGCAAACCCCTATTCTTCATCTAATGGCTGAACAATGCTGAAAGCACCTCGAATATCACCCAGTTTAAAGCCTGTGGCTTGATCATTGGGGTAAAGTGATTTGATTTTTGCCGCGATGGTTGGAGCAATATTTTCTCCATGACACAGCAAGCATATTGGTTTAGTTTCGATGGCTTGCATGTATCGAAAAGCGGGTTTATTATTGTACTTAACAACATCTTGCACAAATAAATACTTGAAATCATCGCCATCAGCATGTTGCTTTTCAAAAGCCTGTAACATGCGTTTTTCCCAAGCATCGGGTTTTTGTGCACGAGCTTTGAGACTGGTGCGAGATATTTTCCAGCCCGTTTTTGCGGATAATTCTTGAGCAATTTTTGGGGCTTGTTGCTGACAGACGGAAAGAGCGTTGAGTGCTCCGCCTGCTTTCATGGCAGCTTGTAATTCACTTTTTAGTTGTTTGCCAAATTGTTTAACCACATCTTTGCTCGCATCCGTGCGATGACTGATTTCCTTGTAGCTTATGGTTTGTTGTGAACAAGATGCCAAAAACAGCCAAAATAGCATCAAACTCGTGATTTTACCGAAAGATAACATGATTTACCTTTGTGCCATAGGTGGTACTTTACGTGGTCCAACTCCGACATAATCCGCATTGGGACGAATAATACGATTTTTTGCACGTTGCTCCATTACATGTGCTGCCCAGCCGGTTATGCGCGAGCAGACAAAAATAGGGGTAAATAACTTGGTTGGAATATGCATGAAATGATAGGCCGAGGCATGGAAAAAATCGGCATTGGGGAAAATATGTTTTTCATCCCATAATTTTTTCTCCACCGCACAAGAAACATCATACAGGACTTTATCGCCGACATCATCTGACAATTCTTTGCTCCACCGTTTAATTAAGGCATTGCGAGGGTCGCTTTCGGTATAAACCGCATGCCCAAAACCCATGATTAATTGTTTTGTGGCGAGCATTTCATCTATGCCTGCTACCGCTTCTTCTACCGAATGCCATTGTGATAACATTGCCATGGCGGCTTCATTGGCTCCACCATGCAATGGTCCTCGTAAGGCTCCAACCGCAGCGGTTACGCAAGAATACATGTCTGACAAGGTAGAAGCCACGACACGTCCAGTAAAGGTTGAGGCATTAAATTCGTGTTCGGCATATAAAATTAAC
>CAZQMH010000017.1:0-16680 GCA_964594435.1 uncultured Alcanivoracaceae bacterium | reverse complement strand
AAGTAGTTGTGATATTTTTACGAATACAATATTTGTGGGTAATAGGCAGTCCTAGTATCAGAACGATACGCACTAAAAAGCTAAATCACCAATCTTCTGGATTTAGTTTTTATCAATTCCTTATGCACATCAACTACTTTCACTCTTTGTTGCAATCCACAATCGGGATTTGGGTATATCGGTCAGTAGGGTTGCACAAATAAAAAAAACTGATACATCTCATAAAAAGTATAAATTTTACTATTCTAAACGATACTGTTAGTATTGCTGTTTATTCTTTATTTAGTAATATTATGAGTTTGTATCACCATTCACAAGGCAGAGACAGTTGCGGTTTTGGTTTGATTGCCCAATTAAATGGTCGAAAATCGCAAAAGTTGATTGCTACTGCCATCCATGCGTTAATTCGTATGACCCATCGTGGTGCGGTGGATGCTGATGGCAAAACGGGTGATGGTTGTGGTATTAGCTTGCAATTATCAGGTAGTTTTTTTCATACTATTGCCAATAAACTGGGTGGCAATAAAGATGCCTTGTTGGCAGTTGGGCAGATTTTTTTGTCGCAAGATGAAGCAAAAGCTCACGTTGCTAAAAACATTTTGACAAAAGAAATAAAACGTGAAACCTTGCATGTTATCGGTTGGCGGGAGGTGCCAATTGCGACTTCTGTACTTGGAAAAACGGCACTGAAATCGCTGCCAAATATTTGCCAAATTTTTATCCAAGCCCCTATTGGTTGGAGTAAAGATGATTTTGAACGGCGTTTGTTTATGGCACGACGAAGAGCAGCGGATTTGATTACTGATGAGGATTATTATGTGGTTTCATTGTCGGCGAAATTGATTGTTTATAAAGGCTTGGTTTTACCTAAATATTTGACCGAATTTTATCCTGATTTGGCGGATAAAAATATGCAATCATCAATCTGTTTGTTTCATCAACGCTTTTCCACCAATACGGCACCACTTTGGAAGTATGCACAACCTTTTCGCTTGCTGGCACATAATGGAGAAATCAATACCATCAATGCCAATCGAACATGGGCAAAGGCTCGAAAGAAAAAATTATTTACCCCTTTGATTGCTGATTTGCCGCAGTTAAGCCATTTGGTTAATCAATCGGGTTCGGATTCTTCCTCATTGGATAATATGTTGGAAGTGCTGTTGCTTGGTGGCATGGATATTTTTCGTGCCTTGCGTTTATTAATTCCACCCGCTTGGAAGAAACGTAAAAACATGGATGCAGATTTGCGAGCTTTTTATGAATACAATTCCATGCACATGGAAGCATGGGATGGTCCGGCGGGTATCGTCATGACCAATGGTGAAAAAATTGCCTGCACGCTTGACCGAAATGGTTTGCGACCTGCTCGTTATGTCGTAACCAAAGATGGTGTTTTAACGGTGGCATCTGAGGTTGGCGTTTGGGATTATAAAGAGCAGGATGTGGTGGAAAAAGGTCGGGTTGGACCTGGAGAAATGTTAGCCGCTGATATTCATACAGGGCAGGTATGGCGTAGCCACAAAATTGATGACAGCTTAAAAAATCGCCATCCCTATCGTGAATGGTTACGTGAAAACACCATTCGTTTGCGTTCTAACCGTAAGTTGGAGCGGCAAGGAGCACAAAAACACATTAATGATGATATTAAACGTATCGGAATTTACCAAAAATTGTTTAATTGCAGCATAGAAGAACAGCAAAATGTTTTACGTATTATGGCAGATAATGGCGTTGAGGCAACCAGTTCGATGGGAGATGATACGCCACTTGCGGTGTTGTCAAAAAAGAGCCGCAACCTGTTTGATTATTTTCGGCAACAATTTGCCCAAGTGACCAATCCGCCAATTGATTCCTTGCGTGAAAAATCTGTTATGTCTTTGGAAACGTGTTTTGGTCGTGAGCATAATCTTTTTCAAGAGACCAATGGCATGGCGTACCGAGCCATTATTTCCCAACCGATAATCAACTTTGCCAAACTGACACAAATCAAGGCTTTAGAACAAAAATACTACAAGCTCGAAAAATTATCACTTAATTACCCGATTTACCAAGATTTAGCCACCGCCATAAAGGATTTGTGCGATAAAGCGGTGCAATTGGTTAAGAATAACTGTGTTATTTTGCAGTTGAGCGATCGTGATATTGATGAAACAACCGTGCCAATTCATGCGGCGCTAGCAATTGGAGCCCTCAATTCTCGCATGATAGCAGAGGGTTTACGGCTGGATGTAAATATTATTATCGAAACCGCAACCGCACGTGACCCGCATCATTGTGCCATGCTTATTGCGCTGGGAGCAACCGCTGTTTATCCCTATCTTGCCATGCAAATCATTAACCAATTGCACGTACAAGGTCGTTTGCAGCATGACTTAATGACGGCACGAGAAAATTATTTCACCAGCCTCAAAAAAGGCTTGTTAAAAATCTCCTCAAAGATGGGAATATCGACTATTTCCAGCTATCGAAGTGCTCGATTGTTTGAAGTTTTGGGCATGAGTCAAGAAGTGATGGACCTCTGTTTTTATGGTTTAAACTCGGCTATAGGCGGAGCCACTTTTCAAGATTTGCATGCCGATGCGTTAGTCAGTCATAAGCGAGCGTGGAAACCGCAAATCAATATGCAACGCAGTGGGCAACTCAAATACATTCACGGTGGCGAATACCATGCTTATAATCCGGATGTGGTGATGTTGTTGCAACAAGCGGTTAATTCGGGTAATCAAAGTGATTATGATAAATTTGCCCAAACAGTCAATAAACGTCCTGTGGCGTGCTTGCGAGACTTGATGCAATTAAAAACAAGCACCAACCCTTTGCAAACTCATCAAGTGGAAAAAAAGGAAAAGATTCTGGCACGATTTGATTCTGCTGCCATGAGTATTGGAGCACTCAGCCCTGAGGCACATATGGCTTTGGCAGTTGCCATGAATAGCATCGGAGGACGCTCCAATTCTGGCGAGGGCGGCGAGGATGCCCGCCGTTTTGGCACATTGAAAAATTCCAAAATAAAACAAGTTGCATCGGGTCGTTTTGGGGTCAATGCCCATTATTTGGTCAATGCAGAGGTGATTCAGATAAAAGTCGCCCAAGGGGCAAAACCTGGTGAAGGCGGGCAATTGCCAGGTCAAAAAGTAACCGCTGAAATCGCTCAATTGCGACATGCAGTGGCAGGCACAACACTCATATCACCACCGCCGCATCATGATATTTATTCCATTGAAGACTTGGCTCAATTGATTTTTGATTTGAAACAAGTCAATCCACTGGCAAAGATTTCGGTCAAACTGGTGGCAGGCACGGGTGTGGGAACCATAGCCGCAGGAGTTGCCAAAGCTTATGCCGACATGATAACCATAGCTGGACATGATGGTGGTACAGGTGCCAGCCCATTGACATCAGTTAAATATGCTGGCAATCCTTGGGAGTTGGGACTGGCTGAAGCCCACCAAGCCCTGATTGAAAATAATTTACGTGATAAAATCTGTTTGCAAGTCGATGGCGGTTTAAAAACGGGGCTGGATGTGATAAAAGCTGCCATCTTGGGAGCCGATAGTTTTGGTTTTGGTACGGGTCCTATGGTGGCATTGGGTTGCAAATATTTAAGAATTTGTCACCTTAATAATTGTGCTACAGGCATAGCTACACAAAACAAAACCCTGCGTGATAAACATTTTACTGGCTTACCAGAAAAAGTCATACGTTATTTTCAATTTGTTGCCCATGAAGTGCGTATGTGGTTGATGAAATTAGGCGTTGGGAGTTTGGATGAGTTGATTGGACGCACCGATTTGTTGACAATAATTACAGGCGAAACAGACAAACATGCCAATCTTGAGTTAACTAACATCTTAAATGCCGCCAAACGACCCAAAAATTCAGCACCACATTATTTAGGTACGGTTAATAATTCCTTTGACAAAGGGCGATTAAATCACCAAATTCTGCAAGATTTTAAACACCAACAGCTCCAAAAAATCTACAAAATCAATAATTACGACCGTTCAGTTGGTGCCAAACTGGCGGGTTATTTAGCCAAGAAATACGGTGACGCCAGTAAAATATCTAACAACATCCCTAAAGTCTGCCTGAATTTTAGTGGCATAGCAGGACAAAGTTTTGGCGTATGGAATTATGCTGGCATGGAATTAAACCTCATCGGTGATGCCAATGATTACGTTGGCAAAGGCATGAGTGGCGGCAAAATATGCCTAAAAAGTGCCGAAAACATCAGTTATGTGCCCTCCCGTTCTGCCATCATGGGAAATACCTGTTTGTATGGAGCCAGTGGCGGGCAATTATTTGCCGCAGGACAGGCAGGCGAACGCTTTGCGGTACGCAATTCAGGTGCTACTGCCGTGATTGAAGGCGTTGGTGATCATGGATGCGAATACATGACTGGCGGAACGGTGGTGATTTTGGGTCCAGTTGGAGAAAATTTTGCTGCGGGTATGACTGGTGGGCAGGTGTTTGTTTTTGATGATTTTGATACACTAACATCGCAAACCAACCTCGATACGGTAGAAATCCTCAATCTAAATGATGAAGCCTGCGAGTCCTGTCAACAAGAATTGCAACAGCTTGTAAAAAAACACAGTGAACAAACCAACAGTCGCTGGGCAGCCAAATTACTGGGCAATTGGGAAAGTTATCTTGATGCTTTTAAAGTGGTGCGAGCCAAACCTCAAGTGGCACTAAAAATTACCAAGCCTATAAAATTACAACAAGGTCAACAAGCATGAGTAAGCAATTTAAAATTGGTGACAACTTGAGCTTTATCGACAACCAACGACAGCTTGCTAACAAGCGACAAGCCGATGCACGAACGGCTGATTTTAATGAAATCTACTTTAAAAGTGATAAACCAGAATTGATAAAACAAGCCGACAGATGTTTGGATTGTGGCAACCCTTATTGCGAATGGAAGTGCCCTTTGCATAATTTTATTCCCAACTGGTTAGATATGGTTACCCATGGGCAATTTGAACAAGCCGCAAGCCTGATGCATGCCACCAATCCTTTGCCAGAAATATGTGGACGGGTGTGCCCACAGGATCGTTTGTGTGAACAAGCTTGTACCTTAAATACGGGTTTTGGAGCCGTGACTATTGGTCAGATAGAAAAAAACATCGCCGATGAAGCCATTGCTAATAATTGGCGACCCGATTTGTCGAAAATCACCGCTTTGAATAAAACCGTTGCCATTATTGGTGCCGGTCCTGCGGGCTTGGGTTGTGCTGAACTGTTGGCAAGAAATGGTGTAGAGGTGACGGTTTTTGATAAGTATCCTGAAATTGGTGGGTTGTTAACCTTCGGTATTCCGGGATTTAAATTGGAAAAAAGCATCATCCGTAAACGCCGAGAATTTTTCCAAGACATCGGCATAAAGTTTCAGCTCAAGACCGAAATAGGTAAAGATATAAGCTTAAAAAAGCTGACAAAACAATACGACCAACTGTTTTTAGCGATGGGAACTTACCGTGCTGTCGATGGTAATTTGCCAGGAAAAGAGTTAAGCCATGTTATTTCTGCATTGGATTATTTAATAGGCACCATCAATCAACAGCAATCCTACCAAATGGACAAACCCTTTTATGACTTAAAACAGCAAGATGTGTTGGTCTTAGGTGGTGGCGATACTGCAATGGATTGTGTTCGTTCTGCCATTCGGCAACAAGCCAAATCGGTTCGTTGTGTCTATCGCCGAGATGAAAATGCCATGCCCGGCTCAAAAGCCGAAGTGCAAAACGCTAAACAAGAAGGCGTGCAATTTCTTTTCAACTTACAACCAAATGCCATAAAAGCCGATGGTGTGGCTTTTGAACGCACCAACTTTAATGAACTAAAGCACCAAGAAAAAAATGTATTTCTCAGTGCAGACAAGGTCATACTCGCCTTTGGCTTTCGAGCCTCTCCTGCCAATTGGTTTAAAGATGCAAGCATTGAAATAACAAAAAATGGTCTCATAAAAACCACCGACAAGCTACAAACCCACAACCCACAAATTTATGCAGGAGGCGATATGGTCACGGGTGCGGACTTAGTCGTCACCGCCATTGCCCAAGGTCGAAAAGCGGCGCAAAACATCTTAGCCGGTTTTGGCTTGGTCGATGATTAAGTGATGATTAAGCATTGTCACGTCACTCAAAACCATTAGCAAAAATCAAATCATTACTGGCAAGTGTCCATGCAGTGCTGAGGGAATTATTGTTGGTATCGGTATCATTCAAACCATTAGGGACGACGATTTGCACCGTATTGTTGATGGTTTGGGTGGCATTGGCATCAACATTTGCTACGACATCATAAGTTAAGGAGCTATTGGCAACCAGATTTATGGATTCGGTGATATTGCCATTGCCGCTGGCATTGGGGCAAGTGGCATTGTTACCAGTGCATGACCATGAAATTGCGGTAAAATCATTTGGAAAAAAATCAATAAGAGTTGCCGCATTGGCAGTTGTTGGCCCAGCATTGCTGACCTCCATGCTAAAAGTAAGGGTGTTTCCTGGGGTATAAGTTGTCGTTGCTGGTGTCACTTGTACCGATAAGTCAAGCGTGTTTGGCGGAGCTGCACAGTCAATAACCGCTCGCATAACCCAATCTCCACTGACTCCCAATGCACAACTTGACACCCAAGTTAATGGTGGAAATAAAGCATTGATGCCATTTTTCCCTGCTTGGCAACCATCGGTATCATTGACGACGCTTGGACCTGTTGCTGGTGGTGCTTGGGCAAATCTCAAGGACAACACATAAGTATTGCCATTGCTTACGGGCACAATAAAGGGAATAACATTGTTTTCATCTTTGTAACGGTACTCATTAAGAACGCCATCGGTTAATACAGGACCAACAATTTCATCTAATAATACACCAGGGGCTGGAAAAGTTCCCGCTTCATAAACACGAATGCTATCATTTATAACGGTTGGGGTCGTGCCACTTTGGGAACGCCATAGAATTTGGGCGGCAACAATATTGCCATCGCACGGAGCATCCAGCCAAACGGCAGCTTCTTCGTTGGTAACAAATCCTGCTTGAATAGCACCTGTACCATTGTTTGCCAGCGAATCATTTTGTACCGTTACCTCAGCGGCTTGAGTGCAGGTGGCTATTAAAACACTCAGTGCAAGGTAGTTGTGTAATTTTCTCATGTTCTTTCCTCTCAATTGAATCAACTTATCAATAAGTCTAGCATAATTTGCTTTGAATGTAATATTTATCAATAAATTTTGTCTTGCTAAATGGCATTATGCTATAGTGTTGCCCTTGTTTTAACGTCCGAAGATAAGAATATGAAAAAAATTAGCCTATTGCTTTGTCTTATAAGCCTTTGTTTTGGTGTTTTTGCAGAAAGTTCTGATAAAAAAGATCAGAAAGAAGAAAAAAAACCGTGGGATGTCAATAATCCTCCAGGTGAAACCACACTCGCCACAATCAAAACATCAACAGGCACATGGATGAACTTGGATGTTAATGCTCAGGGAAACAGCATTACATTTGATTTGCTGGGTGATATTTACACCATGCCCATTACTGGCGGTAAAGCCACCAATATCACCAACTCAATGGCATGGGATATGCAACCGAGGTTTTCACCTGATGGCAAATCCATCGCTTTTACCACCGACCAAGGAGGTGGGGATAATATTTGGACGATGAATACCGATGGTTCCAACCAAAAACAAGTGACTAAAGAAAAATTTCGACTGCTTAATCAACCCGCATGGTCAATGGATGGGCAATACATTATCGCTAGGAAACATTTTACTGGTATGCGCTCGATTGGAGCAGGTGAAATCTGGATGTACCACAAATCAGGTGGCGATGGCGTGCAACTCAACAAACGTCCCAATGAACAAAAAGACTTGGGCGAGCCAATATTTACTCCTGATGGCAAATATGTTTTGTACTCACGTGATGCCACACCGGGCAAATATTTTGAGTATTCCAAAGACTCACACAATATGATTTATGATATTGAGGCGATTGATTTAAAAACAGGCGACATCGACGTTTGGGTTTCAGGGCCTGGCGGTGCGGTGCGTCCAACGCCTTCACCCGATGGCAAAACCTTAGCCTTTGTGCGTCGAGTTCGTAACCAATCTACGCTATTTTTGCAAGACCGAGAAAGCGGAAAACTCACAGCAATCTATGATAATTTAGAACGAGATATGCAAGAAACATGGGCAATCCATGGCGTTTATCCCACTTTTGCTTGGACAAATGGCGGCAAAGACATTGTCTTTTATGCCAAAGGTAAAATCCATCGCATAAATGTTGCCACTAAAAAAGTCACCGATATTCCTTTTCAGGTGGATGACACCCGCAAAATTTCTAAAGCGGTTAAGGTCAAAGTCAATCCAGCACCCGAACAATTTACTGCCAAAATGCTACGCTGGTTACACAAGTCACCCGATGGCAAGATGGCGGTGTTTCAATCCCTTGGCTATCTTTATACGGTTAAGTTGCCCAACGGCAAGCCAAAAAGGCTAACCAAACAAACAGGCAGCTTTGAAATGTACCCTAAATTTTCACCCGATGGCAAAAGCATTTTATATGTCACATGGAATGATAAAGACTTAGGTGCAGTAAAAATTGCTACGCTTTCAGGAAAATCGAAAAAAATTACTAAAAAACCCGGGCATTACATCAATCCAAGTCTTTCTGCCGACAATAAAACCGTGGTTTTTCAAGCCATTGGTGGTGGTTATTTAACTTCGCCTTTGTATTCGCAGGATAAAGGAATTTTTGTTATCGACCGTAAATCGGGCAAACGCAGTTTAATCACTAAAAATGGTTCAGAGCCATTCTTTGCCAAGAGTTCAAAACGGGTATTCTTCACCACCTCTGACAAAAAAGGCGAAGTCATAACAACACAGCTTGAAAGCACCGATTTATCGGGCAATAAAGGCGAAAAACATTATTCAGGCACGTGGATAAGCAATTATAGCGTTTCGCCTGATAATAAATGGTTGGCATTTATTCAAAATTTTCAAGTCTATGTCACGCCATTTATCCAAAGTGGCAAGTTTATCTCAACAGGTTCAAAAGCCAGTAATTTACCGTTACAAAAATTTTCCAAAAATGCAGGCAATTATTTGACGTGGCTGCATAATTCAAGCGAATTATCGTGGGCGTTAGGACCCGTTGTTTACCAACAAAAACTGGCAGACAAATTTGAATATTTGGGTGGCAACAAAGACAATAAACCACAAACAACATTAATCAACTTTGCTGTCAAAGCCGATATACCACAAGCAAGTGTTTTATTAAAAGGTGCACGTATTATCACCATGAATGGCGATGAAGTGATTGAAAAGGGCGATATTTTGATAAAAAATAACCGCATTGTAGAAATTGGTAAAAACATTCAATCAAGTGCTAAAACTATTGATGTCACAGGCAAAACCATCATGCCTGGCATTGTCGATGTGCATTGGCATGGACCCTATGCCAATAACCAACTCACACCACAAACCAATTGGCACGCTTATGCCAATCTGGCTTTTGGTGTCACCACCGAACATAACCCGTCAGCCGATACCGCTGCGGTATTTTCCGCTGCCGAAATGCAACAAGCTGGTGTGATTGTCGCACCACGCACTTTTTCAACGGGCACAATTCTTTATGGTGCAACCCAATTTATAAGCGCACCAGTTAATTCATTAGATGATGCTATTGGACACTTGCAACGCATGCAAGATGTTGGGGCTTTTTCGGTCAAATCCTATAACCAACCACGCCGCGAACAACGCCAACAAATTATCGAAGCGGCTCGGCAAACAGGTCTAATGGTCGTACCTGAAGGCGGTTCATTATTGCAAGATAATTTAAACATGATAATAGATGGTCACACAGGGGTTGAACACTCTATACCTGTGGCTGCCATTTATGATGATGTTGTGCAATTGTGGTCACAATCCAAAACAGGCTATACGCCAACCTTAATCGTTGGCTATGGTGGCATTTGGGGCGAAAAATACTGGTACGATACCACCGATGTCTGGAAGCACCCTTTGTTATCGAAATACGTGCCGAGTTTTATCCTCGAACCTGCATCGGTTCGCCGTGATAAAGCCCCAATTGAAGATTACAACCACATTAAAAATGCCCAAGTGGCTAAAAAATTGCAAGATGCAGGGGTTGAAGTTCATCTCGGTGCACACGGTCAACGCGAAGGCTTGGGTGCGCATTGGGAAATGTGGATGTTTGCCCAAGGTGGCATGTCGCCACTCAATGTTATTCGAGCTGCCACCATTGATGGAGCCAAATACATTGGCATGGATAAAGATTTGGGCTCACTTGAGGTTGGAAAACTGGCCGATTTAATTATTCTGAATAAAAATCCTTTAGAAAATATCCGCAACAGCGATAAAATCCACCAAGTGATGCTCAATGGTCGTTTGTACGATGCCAACAGCATGAATCAGGTTTATCCTGAAAAGAAAAAACGTAAAAAGTTTTATTTTGAAGATTAAAGTTGCAGTCAGTGCCTGTTTGTTAGGCGAAAATGTTCGTTATGACGGTGGCAATAAAAAGATGGAGTTATTAAGCTATTTACCAGCAGAAAAATACCAGCTTATTGCTATCTGTCCAGAGGTTGAGATGGGCTTGGGCGTGCCGCGTCCTGCCATTGAAATACGTCAGATTAAGACCCGTCTTCGGCTGTTGCAAGTTGGCAACCATGCACGGGATTTTACCGAACAATTTGAACAGTGGTTCGCACAAAGAGTGGAATATTTTCACACATTTTCGGCTTGTATCTTGAAAAGTAAATCACCAAGTTGTGGCTTGCAAACCACGCCACATTTCAGGCACAATCGACAATTTGAATTAAGCGATGGCTTTTTTGTCCAAAAGTTAAGGACAATGTTGCCCAATATGCCGATAATTGATGAAAAACAGTTCAAAATTACCGAATTACGCAATGACTTTATTTTGCAATTAAATGCAGTTTAGTTAAAATCTTCGAGCACAAAATTGATAAGTTCACGCTCAAAGCCTCGGCGATAAAGATAGTTTTGGCGTTTGATTTTGTCTTTGAAATCGGCAATAGCTGAGCCTTTGAATTTTTTTAAATAGAGCCGTTGGATGATTTTTTCAAAATCAATTTCTTCTTGGTTTTTGCTTTTGCCTATGATTTCTGAGTTGATGCCTTTGAATTTTAACTCGTTTTCGATGATTTTTGCTCCAAAACCTTTGGCTGAACGATTTCTCCAGTAGATTTCGGCAAAACGCTCATCATTGAGGTAGTTGTTGGCTAAACATTCTTGCAAAACAGTGCTGATGCTGTCATCTGCATAACCTTTTTGTTGCAGTTTGGTTGAAAGTTCTTTGACCGAATGTTCCCGCATAGACAACGAAGCCAAAGCCGAAGCTCTGGCTTTTTCTAGCTCGCTGCGTCGCTGAAAATCCTTTTTATTGTGCATCCGCTGTTTGTTCTTGCACTTGCGGCATTAATATTTCACGCAACTTATTTTCTATTTCTGCGGCAGTCTCAGGGTTGTCTTGCATGTACATCTTGGCATTTTCTTTGCCTTGTCCAATACGAGTGTCACCGTAGGAATACCACGAACCTGATTTATTAATAAGATTGTGAGCCACACCCAAGTCAATGATTTCACCCAAACGTGAGATACCTTTGCCATAAATGATTTCAAATTGCACTTGTTTAAATGGTGGAGCCATTTTGTTTTTAACCACTTTAACTCGGGTTTCATTGCCTAGAATTTCATCGCCTTTTTTAATCGCACCAATTCGACGAATGTCTAAACGAACAGAGGCGTAGAATTTTAAGGCATTGCCACCGGTGGTGGTTTCAGGAGAACCAAACATAACGCCAATTTTCATACGAATTTGGTTGATAAAGATAACCATGCAGTTGGTTCTTTTGATGTTACCCGTTAATTTACGCAAAGCTTGTGACATCAATCGGGCTTGTAAACCCATGTGTGAATCTCCCATATCGCCTTCGATTTCAGCCTTTGGCGTGAGAGCGGCAACGGAATCAATAACCACTAAATCAACCGCTCCAGAACGCACCAACATGTCGGTAATTTCCAAAGCTTGTTCGCCAGTATCGGGTTGTGAAATTAATAAATCATTGATGTTAACACCAAGTGCTTCGGCGTATTGTGGGTCAAGAGCATGTTCGGCATCAACAAAGGCCGCCGTTCCTCCTGCTTTTTGGCATTCGGCAATAGCGTGTAAGGTAAGGGTGGTTTTACCACTTGATTCAGGACCATAGATTTCTATCACTCGACCCTTCGGCAAACCGCCGATACCCAAAGCGACATCGAGACCGATTGAACCTGTTGAATAAACTTCACCAACCAAAGTGGTTTGGTCACCTAAACGCATAACCGAACCTTTGCCAAATTGTTTTTCAATTTGACTTAAAGCGGCGGCTAATGCTTTCTTTTTGTTTTCATCCATATTTAACTCCAAAATATTTGCTGTGTTTGTTTTCATAATTTTCGAACCTCGTATTATCGCTTATGTTATGCTGTAATGAAATAGGTATTTTTCCTAAATTTTGTAGGAAAAAGACTACATGAGCGTATTGTGGCTGAACTCATTCTCAAAACATGAGAATGCTAATTATTTTATTTATTTTGTTGCCCCTTTGGCAAAATTGGCTAAGGCATGGCTGATTTTGGCAAGAATTTTATCACAAGCTTTTATGTTATGGCGTTGTTTTAAATAGTTAGGGTTGTTGTAGGCATACCACACCACACCTTGTTGGTCTTGGTAAATCAAGGCTTTTTGTGGCAAGTCTATGGCAACACTTGGAGCACAATTCATCAGCGGTGTGCCGATTTTTGGATTGCCAAAAATAACGACGGTGCTGGGCCGCAGTTTTTGTCCAACTTTTTTTGCCCCTTTTTTGTGGTTGATAACTTTGAAGAGCGTCATTTTCTTTTTTTTCAGCAGTTTGACTAAATTCTTAGTGGTTTGTTTGACCGAATAAGGGCTTTTGATTTTGATTATGCCATTATCGGCACAAGCGAACGAACTAAAAAGTAGCATCAGTAGCATGAGTTTTGTTAGCATTGTTGTGTTTCTCCTGTTTCTTGTTTTCGTGTTGTCACTGTTTTGGGTTTGGGATTATAAAAATACATCATGCCTTGGATCAGCTTTGAAATAAAAATCATGAGCATGGGTTGTACCATTTAAAACGGTTATAAATTTACCTGTGCTTAATTCATAGACTTTTGTGTTATTTTTGTTGCCTTTAACAAACACAAAATTTTCTTTTGAATCGAGTCCAATAAGTTCCTTAAATTCAATTTTGTTAACAGCTTTTGTATTTTGGTTGTTTAAATAATTAATCGCATTGGTGGAAAATGCGATGATATTTCCATCTTTATCATGTGGGAAGTATTTTTCATTTAAGCGTAGAACCGCAAATATGTCACTGCCTAAAGCGATGATGTTCTTGTTAGAAAAATCAGCTGTATTCAATAATGTTACATCATTGGTTTTTTCATTACCAACGTAAAGAAATTTACCTTGTCTATCCAAGGTCATTAATATACCTTGATAATAGAAAACACTAAAATAGCCAGCATACAGGCCTAATGTTGTGGTTGTGGCAAATATTTTCGCTATTTTTACACTGACTCTGCCTGTAGATGTTCTGGCAACAATGGTTTTTGAGGTAAAATCAATTATTCCGACTTCAGAACCCATTCCTTCCAAAACAAAGATACGAGAGCTGTCTTGAGAAAAATACCTGCCCGAATATCAAAAGGAGAATTGATTTGTGGTTCATTCCTGAAATTATTGGCATCGATTAATTGCATTTTTTTATTGCTGGCATAGAGAAATTTACCTTTACCATCGGCTACAATACGTTTTAATCGCAATAAGGAGTCGAATTCGACCACTTTTTCTACATGGTCTTTGAATAATTTTTGGGTAACAATTTTTGCACCTTTTTTGTAAGAAATATAAAGAAACTCATCATTATTAGGGATGTGTGTGTAGATTGGTATGTTGGTACCTAATTCAAGTTCTTTCTCAATCGAACCATCATTTGGGTTGAGGAAAAGAAGGAAATACTTGTCTTTGCCTTTTTTTCTTTGTTGTCGTAAAACTGATAAAGTGTCATGATGAAAAATATAACGGTAATAAAAGCGGCCCAGTTGTTTGGATTTGAATTTTTCAATGTTCTGTAGTCTTTCTCCCGTTTGAGAATTGTAAACTTCATAGGTTGAAAACTCTGTTTGTGATAAGCCTATGACAAAAAACAGATTCGGCATTCCTTTGTTCAATATAATTCGGTTATAATTTGGCATTGCTATGGAAAAAATCAGCTTTCCACTGGCAATATGGTAACAGTTTAGGGTTTCTTTTTTTCTTTTTCCCTTTGTCCTAACATAGACATGTTGTTCTTTTTTATCAAAAAAAGGTGGGAAAAAACTAGCAGAATTGCTAATAGGAACAGGCTTGCCGATAGCAATTCTTCTTATTTCTTTAAAATCTTCGGCGGTATAAAGTATTAATTCATCTGTTTCTTTTCTTTTTTTGTAGGTTTGTACTGCCAGATACTTGCCGTTTGTTGAAAGACTTTTGCTTAAACCTTTTATGTATTTGTAAGAATGTTTGTTTTTTAGTTTAAAACTGTTTTTCGAGTCATATTGTTTGATAGTGTATTGAAACACAATACGTTGGGTGCGAACTTTTGATTCTGAAAAATAGGGTTTGCTTGCCGCTGAAAAACTCAGAATGATGAAGATGATAAACCAGCAAATATTTGTTATATAACTCATTAGTATTACATAGAGATAGAGTAATTGCGATTGTAACACAGTTTTTTCTATTACCCAAACCCCGATAGCAAATTGCAATTTTGCTATTAGTTTTCTATTTTTGATATGCATCAAGTCTTAAATAATAGTAATTCTTAAAATACCCTCATTATTTTGTATTCTCATAAATTTTTAGAGGTAATCATGAAAAATTTAGAAAATGTGCCAAAGGGTGAACAAACCAAGGCACTCACTTTAAGCACAATTGCATTTACCGTATGTTTTGCGGTTTGGACAATCTTTTCCATTATTGGTATAAAGATTAAAGGCGAACTGGGATTAAGTGATACTCAGTTTGGTGTATTGGTGGCAACGCCAATTTTAACGGGTTCTTTAAGTCGAATCTTTTTAGGTATTTGGACGGATCAATACGGTGGTCGTATCGTCTATACTTTACAAATGTTGACTTCTGCATTGGCTGCTTTCTTTTTAACGTATGCTCACACTTATCCTATGTATCTGGTTGGTGCTTTGGGGCTGGGTTTGGCAGGCGGTTCCTTTGCCGTTGGTATCGCTTATGTTTCTTCGTGGTATCCTGATGAAAAACAAGGCACCGCTTTGGGTATATTTGGAGCGGGCAATGTCGGTGCTGCGGTGACTAACTTTGGAGCACCTATTTTGCTGGTGGCGTTGGGTGGAGCTTGGCGTTCTGTGGTTTTGGTCTATGCGGCAGTACTGGCTATTACCGCTGTTTTGTTCTTTGTTTTTAGTAAAACTGATCCAGCCCATACTGGTGTTAAGGGCAATGCTCGTCCTTTTGTGGAACAATTAAAACCATTGAAACACTTAATAGTTTGGCGTTTTTCTTTGTATTATTTCTTTGTGTTTGGTGGTTATGTAGCTTTGGCATTGTGGTTGCCACGTTATTATGTTGGTGCTTATGGTTTGGAGTTGGGCACTGCGGGTATGTTGGCTGCGGCGTATGCTTTGCCTGGAGCAATTTTTCGGGCATTAGGTGGGTGGTTGTCAGATAAATTTGGGGCTCGCACCATTATGTATTGGACTTTTAGTGTGACCTTGTTATGTACAATCATCATGTCTTATCCTTCAACCGATTATATAGTCAAGGGCATCGAAGGACCGATTGCATTCAATCTAACCATCCCTTTGTGGTTGTTTGTCACCATGACCATTATCTTGGGATTCTTTATGTCGCTTGGTAAAGCGGCAGTTTATAAACATATTCCGCATTATTTCCCTGAAAATGTCGGTTCAGTTGGTGGTATTGTTGGCTTGATTGGTGGACTTGGTGGCTTTATCTTGCCTATCACCTTTGGCATCATGAATGATCATATTGGGGTGTGGACCAGTTGCTTTATGTTGTTGACGGTCATCATTGCGGTTTCGCTTATTTGGATGCATTTTGCTATCTTGAGAGCTGAGAAGAAAACTCATCCGAATAAATCACAGTATTTACCTGAATTGGAAAATATTAGTTAAAAATAACTTTATGAGATTCCTGCCTTCGCAGGAATGACGAATTTAAAAATAGGAGCATATATATTATGGCTAAAGACTTAACAAATTGGAATCCAGAAGACCAGCAGCAGTGGAATTCCTACGGCAAGAAAGTTGCCACCAGAAATCTGTGGATTTCTATTCCTGCTTTATTGGTGGGGTTTGCGGTATGGTTGTACTGGGGAATTATCACCGTACAAATGATGAACTTGGGGTTTCCCTTTGAAAAATCGCAATTATTTACCTTGATGGCTATTGCGGGATTGTCGGGTGCGACATTACGTATTCCATCAACCTTTTTTATTCGTATAGCAGGTGGACGAAATACCATATTTCTGGCTACCGCTTCATTGTTGCTTCCTTCGCTTGGGTGGGGTTTTGCTTTCCAAAATCATGCTAC
>CAZQMH010000016.1:11922-17101 GCA_964594435.1 uncultured Alcanivoracaceae bacterium | reverse complement strand
TTATCGCCAATGATGCTATTTTCGCCAATGATGCAATACGCTCCTATGCTGACATTTTTGCCAATATGTGCAGTTTTGGCTAGTATGGCTGTTGGATGAATGCCTGAGGTATTGTGCTGTTTTTTGACAAAAAGTTCTGCTATTTTGGCATAGTCAACATACGGATTTTTGCTCACAAGATAATTGCCTTGAATGCTGCCTTGTTCGATATTTTCCTGTGCTAATACGACGATGCCTGCTTGGGTTTGTTGCAGTTGGGCTTTGTATTTAGAGTTGGCTAGAAAGGCGAGTTGGTTTTTGTTCGCTTTTTGCAAGGAAGATACGCCTGTTATTGTATGATTTGAATCGCCAATACTTGTTAAATTAAATTGATTAGCCAGTTCCTTTAAGCTAATTTTCATTGTTCTGGCTTTTCTCTTTGAGTATGGCTAAAATTTCTTGGGTTATGTCCATGTCGTCACTGACATACAAAATAGCGTTGATTAAGATGGCATCGTAACCATTTTTTATGGCGTATTGTTTGACAACTTTGTTTAAGTCTTGTTGTATCTTGCTGAGAACTTGGTTGTTGCGGATGCTGATGGCATCTCGTAGGTCTTCTTTTGCTCGGCGAATTTGACGTTCAAGAATGCGAGCACGCTCTTGTAGTTTGCCAAGTTCCGTTGAGGACATAATCGGGCCATCCTTGCTGATGCGACTTTCCAGCATTTCCAAGTCTGATTCCTTTTGTTTAATGTCTTGGTATTGGGCTTTAAATTCAAAATCAATTGAGGCCCTGGCTTTTTGTATTTGTGGTGAATTGTCGATTAATGTTTCCATATCGACAAAACCTATTTTGGCTTGTGCATGAACCCAAAAACTAAGCAGCAACAACACGCTGCTTGTTGCGAAAAAATGCTTTATTCTTGGATTTAAAAGTTTCATACCATGGTATTAAATCAGAAGGTGTTACCAAAAGCAAATTGTATTGTTTCGGTGTTGTCGTTTTTATCGTTATTGAAAGGATAAGCAAAGTTGATCACAATCGGTCCAACGGGTGCTTGCCATTTCAACGCAATACCAGTGGAATGACGAAATTCTCGTGCTTCAAAATCATCAAAACGACTGAATACATTTCCAAAATCCCAGAACCAAGCCAAGCGGGCAGAATTTCCAACTTTAGCAAAGGGCGTAGGAAATACGAGTTCTACTGAACCTGTGGTTTTTAAACTGCCGCCAACAGGCTGACCAATTTGTGATGTCAAGGGCTCATTTGAGGCAACATTGTTACCGAAAATGGATGACTTAGGTCCCAGTGTGTTGTCGCGATAACCACGCACTGAATTGACCCCACCTGCAAAAAAGTTTTCGAAAAATGGCAGTTTTTGCGTGCTGGAATAACCATCACCATAACCTATTTCACCACTTAATGAGAGCGTAAGGTTCTTGGTTAGAGGGAAAAGTTTGTTGGATTTTGCGGTTATTTTATAAAAATTAGCGGTACTACCTGGTAAAGCAAATTCTGCACCCAAACGGTAATAAGATCCTCTATTGGGATTAAAGTAGCGGTTACGACTATCGCGTGACCAGCGTGCTTCTGCTTTATAAAAGGTAAAAGCTTTTCTTGCTTGATACGGTACTAAGATGCCCTCACGTATGCCTTCAGGGTCGGTTGGTGGTGTCAGTTCACCTTGCTCTGGTAAGCAGGATTCACCGTCCCAAAACAAGCCTGTTGGTAGTGCAGGCTGAGTGGTATACGTGTAACCGCCAAGTTGGCACAAGTCAGAGAAAATCAAATAGGCTGTTTGACCTAAAAATGCTTTCAAGTTTTTTCGCTCGTAACTCACACTGGTATAAATTCTGTCGTATTCTGTGATTGGGAAACTCATGTGCATTCCCAATGCTCCGTTGCTTGAGCTGTAACGAGCAATATTCGCCTCGCCAAAGTTAGAGGTCGAATAATTCATGCTAAATCCACGTGAAACGCCTTCGTCGGTGTAATACGGGTTTTCATAAAAAACATTGAGCTGTTTAAAAAAGTTACTGTTATTGATGGCAAAGGAGAGTTGGTTGCCTGTGCCTAGTAGATTTTGTAAGGAAACAGAGATGGCGGTGTTTATGCCCGTCACTTGTGAAAAACCTATGGAAAACTGAAATTGCCCTGAGTTACGTTCTTTAACCGTGACCTCAACATCGACTTGATCATCGGTTCCCGGAACTCGTGGCGTTTCTATTTTGACTTCTTCAAAAAATGGTTTTTGTTGCAGTCTGATTTTCGAGCGTTCAACCAGTGATTTTGAATACCAACCACCTTCAAATTGTCGCATTTCACGCCTTAAAACTTCATCTTTGGTACGGATATTGCCAATAAAATTGATATTCCTGACATAAACACGTTTGCCCGGGTCAATAAAATAAGTGACTTTTACCGTTTTATTCTCTTTGTCATTTTCAGGTACAGGTGTCACTTCGGCAAAAGCGTAGCCTAAATTACCCAAAATAATTTTCATGCGCTGCGCACTGGCTTCGGTTAAATTACGGGCAAATGTTTGCCCTTCTTTAGCCACAACAAGCCCTTCAAAAGTCTCTTTATCTAATACCATTTCACCAGTAACTTGCATTTTGCCAAATTTATAGACTTCACCTTCTTCGACATTAATGGTGATAAAAATCTTCTTTTTGTCTTGGCTAATGGTGACTTGTACTGATTCGACATTGAAATCAACATAACCCCGATCCATGTAATAAGATTTTAATTTTTCTAAATCGCCATTGAGTTTTTCTTTGGAGTATTTGTCATCAGAGGAGTACCATGAGAGCATGTTGGTGGTGTCTGACTCAAAAGAATCTATCAGTTCTTCGTCGCTAAATACAGTATTACCAACAATTTTAATATGCTTAATTTTTGCTGCCTTGCCTTCGACAATATCAATAGAGACCTTGACCCGATTTCTGTCCAGTTCCTTGACTGTTGCATCGACCACAACATTGTATTTGCCACGAGAGAAATATTGTTTAATCAGCTCATTTTGCACTCGCTCCAATTGTAGTTTATCAAACACTTCACCTTCGACTAACCCAATATTACGCAGCCCTTTGAGCAATTCTTCCGTTTTAATCGCTTTGTTGCCGTCAATGTCGATGGCAGCTATGGCCGGTCTTTCGATGACTTTAACAACCAAAATATTACCATCACGAAACATTTTCACATCATTAAAGTAACCCGTTCTAAAAAGTGATTTTATTGAACGCGTTAAACTTCTTTTTGATACTTTGTCGCCTTTTTCTATAGGTAAATAGGTGAAGATTGTGCCATGTGAAATTCTATCCGCTCCTTCAAGGCGAATATCTTCAACCACAAATGGCTCAAATGCATGTGCCAAAGTTGTGAGGCTCAATAATGTTAATAATAGTAATGATTTAATCATATTGTTTTCTTTTAATGATGTTAAACAAGACAACAGTTCGTTGCTTGTATTAAAAATTCAGTCGGCTATTTTATGATATTAACCGCAAAATGTCGTTATAAAATGCAATTGACATGAAACAAAGTAGGAAAATAATGCCTACTGTTTGACCTTTTAGTTGAAATTCTTCACTTAGTGGCGAACCTTTTATCTTTTCAAACAACAAAAAGAGCAATTGTCCGCCATCTAGCATTGGGATAGGCAATAAGTTGATAATGCCTAAACTTAAGCTAACCAAGCCTAAAAATCCCAAAAACCATGCCACACCACGAGTTGCAGAATCATTGGCAACTTGGGCAATGGTTATGGGCCCGGATAAATTTTTCAACGACGCCTTGCCAGTTATAATCTTGCCCATAATTTCAATCGAAACCGAGGTCATTCGCCATGTTTCCTTTAGTGCTTGTCCAAAGGCCTGGAAAAAACCATAAGAGTGATTGAAAACGATATACTGATCTCTAAATTTTCTATCGTTTAAACTCGCTTCACTGGGTTCTATGCCGATTATTCTGCGCTTTGAGTCATCGCTCATAACAGCGTGAGGGATAGTAACATTTAAAGTATTATGATTTCGTAAAATGGTCAGTTTTATTTCACCATCAATGTATTTATTCAATTTTTTTACTACCTCATACCAATCTGAGGTGACCTCACCATTGACCGCTACAATCTTATCACCTGCTTTCATTCCTGCCTGAGCTGCGGGCTTGTCTGTTGGAGCTTTGCCAACTATATTGCTAAAGGGCGTTTTCCATGCATTGATGCCAACCGCATTAAAAATACCCGTTTCATCCACTTCTTTTGGTAGTTGTGATAATTGTAATTGCAAAGTTTGTGTGCTGCCATCAGTGTGGCGAACCGTAAGTTCGATGTCTTTTCTATCCAAACCATTGGTGATAAGTGCCAAACTCACATCTTGCCACGTGTTGACACTTTGGTTATTGAGGCTGATTATTCGGTCTTTGTATCGGGCTCCTGCTTGGGCTATAATTTTTTCTGGCTGGTCTAATACGGGATGCATTTCTTGTTTGCCATAAACAAACATCATCCAAAATAACAACACTGCCAGAATAAAATTGAAGGCGGGACCCGCAAACATAATCAGTGCTTTTTGCCAGATTGGTTTGCTATTATACGTTAATGAGCTGTCAGTAAAAGTAGCGGCATCAAAATCAGGGTCACGTGTATCAAGCAATTTTACATAACCGCCTAATGGAATGGGAGCAAAGCCAAATTCTGTGCCAAGTTTGTCTTTTTTAGACCAAAACAACTTGCCATAACCAACAGAAAATTTCAACACCTGCACGCCAAACTTTCGAGCCACCCAAAAGTGACCAAACTCATGGAAAGTCACCAAAATACCTAAGGTTACCAGCAACCACCAGACAGAAGAAATAAAATCAAACATGTTTTTTCACCATTTGTTGTGTAACCATACGAACCTCTGTATCTAAATCCAGCAATTGTGCCACACTTTGCACCGCTTGGGCAGCGATGCAACGCATGACTTCTTGGTTTATTGCGGCAATAGCGGTAAAGGCAATGCGATTGTTTAAAAAAGCATCGACCGTAACTTCATTGGCAGTATTGAGGATTGCTGCCGCCGTTCCTCCTGTTTGGATAGCTTGTTGGGCTAGCTTCAAGCAGGGGAATTTTTCAAAATCTGGTGGAAAAAACTGCAAGTTGTTGGCTTGTAGCAAATCTATCATCTTCGCTCCAGAGGATATTCGTGT
>CAZQMH010000016.1:0-11912 GCA_964594435.1 uncultured Alcanivoracaceae bacterium | reverse complement strand
GTGTTCTTAACCCTAAACCATAAGCTATGGGAATACGCATGTCGGCTTCGCCTAATTGGGCCAAAACTGAACCATCTTTATAACAAACCATAGAATGGATGATGCTTTGCGGGTGCACATGTACATCAATTTTATCAGCCGTTAAATTAAACAACCAATGGGCTTCAATAATCTCCAAACCTTTGTTCATCAATGTCGCAGAATCGACCGAAATTTTTCGACCCATATCCCAGTTTGGGTGAGCACACGCCTGTTGGGGCGTGATGTTGTTTAGGGATGTTTTTGTGTCCCAAAAGGGTCCACCTGATGCCGTTAGGATAATTTTTTCGATATTTTTTGGGGTGTGTCCCACTTGGTAATTGGATGGCAAACATTGGTAAATGGCATTGTGTTCACTATCTAATGGAATAATGGTGGCATTGTTATCTCTGGCAGCATCCATAACCAAGCTTCCAGCGACCACTAAAGATTCTTTATTGGCCAATAATAAATTTTTGCCTGCTTCAACTGTCGCGATAACAGGCTGCATTCCAGCACTGCCAACAATTCCTGCCACGACGCTATCAATTTCTGCTAATTGACAAATTTCACTTAATGCTTTTGTGCCTGCCAAAACTTCGATTGAGGTAGAGGCAAGGAGTTTGCATAACTCTGTATAATAATCCAGATGAGATATTACCACATATTTCACCTTAAATTTGATGGCAATTGCGGCCAGTTTTTTTACATTTTTGTGCCCAGAAATAGCCACCACATTAAATCGTCGTGGATGGCGAGCAATAATCTCAAGCGTGCTATCGCCAATGGAACCTGTTGCTCCCAAAAGGGTAATGTTTTGGCATTTATCAGCACTCATACAATATTTAGAAAATGTAAAAAAGCAAAATAAAAAGGTGTGATAGCAATCAGAGAATCAAACCTGTCTAAAAAACCACCATGCCCTGGCAATAAAAAACCACTGTCCTTTATCTGTCCATGGCGTTTTATTAAGCTGGCAAATAAATCGCCGATGATAGAAACAATGGTTAACATGGGGAAAACGATAACGAACGATAGCCAAGGCAGCTGCAACCATGTTGCCATAAAAAAACCATAAATACTGGTAAAAAGTAAAGCTCCTATGACTCCTTCTATGGTTTTGCCTGGACTGACTTTCGGTGCCAATTTATGTTTGCCAAAGCTTTTGCCCGAAACATACGCTCCAATATCGGCAATCCAAACCAAGAAAAACAAAACCAAAGTCAGTTGTGCACCTTGTGCCGCCGTATTGTGAATGGCGATAAGCGAAGCACCAAATAGCAATAAAATTCCAACCCCAAGTGCATACTTTATGGTGTACTTGTCTTTGCCTGATTCAGGGTTAAACAACCATTTCAAACATATGGCCCACAACAATAATGCCGCTAGTACGATGCGGTAAGCAGAAATCTCTATAAAAGAAGCATAAGGCAACAACAATAAACTCAAAGCGATAAAAGCCGAGATGATGAGTGAGTTGATTGGGCTTTTTTTCACAATTTGGCACCATTCAAAGGCAACCATAAAAGCCAAAAAACTAACAAACAATGAAAAAACCAAGGCATTGGCATACCAAATAATCGCCAAAACAACAGGAGCAAGCAACAAGGCTGTGATTATTCTTTGTTTTAACATTTATCGACCTTCTTTAATTTGGGTTGGGGTTTTACCAAACCTTCTTTCACGTTTTTGGTAATCTTCAATGGCATGATTAAGGCACTGAGCATCAAAGTCAGGCCAAAGTATAGCAGAAAAAAACAATTCAGTATATGCCATTTGCCAGAGCAGGAAATTGGAAATCCTTTCATCGCCTCCTGTGCGGATCAGCAGGTCAGGATTGGGTGCATCGGACAAAGATAAAAACTGTTGGAAGCTTTGTTCGCTTATGTCAGCAACATCAAGTGTATTATTTTTAACCGCTAGGGCGAGTTTTTGTGTCGCTTGCAAAATATCCCAGCGACCACCGTAATTGACGGCAATGGTGAGTACCATTTTTTTATTGTGCTGGGTTAAGTGTGCAACCTGTGCCATTCTGTTTTGTAATCCTGCTGAAAAACGAGACAAATCGCCAATAAATTGCAGTTTGACCCCGTTTTCGTGCAATTCTGGCACTTCCTTTTTTAAGGCACGGGTGAAAAGTTCCATCAACATGGTCACTTCTTTTTGTGGACGTGACCAATTCTCACTGCTAAAAGCAAACAGCGTGAGCCATTTGATGCCTAATTTTGAGGATTGACGAATGACTCTTCTTACTGCTTTGGCACCTGCTTTGTGTCCTGATGTGCGGTATTTTTTTCTTTGTGTCGCCCAACGACCATTGCCGTCCATGATGATGGCAACGTGTTGCGGAATATTTTGTTTATCATCAGACAAAAGAATTTTTTAATTTTTTCAGCAGAAAAAATTAAATCTCCATCAATTCTTCTTCTTTGGCTTTAACCACGGTATCGACTTTTGCGACAAATTGATTGGTGAGCTCTTGTACTTTATCTTCGCTTTGGTGTTGCTCATCTTCGGTAATGTCTTTGTCGTTTTGCATCACTTTAAAGGAGTGGTTGGCATCACGGCGGATATTACGGATAGCAATTTTTGCATTTTCACCCAAAGAATGGACTAATTTAACCATGTCTTTGCGGCGTTCTTCGGTTAATGGTGGTAAAGGTAAGCGAATAACCATGCCTGCACTAACGGGATTAAGTCCTAAAGAGGATTGCATGATGGCTTTTTCGATTGGTCCGACCATCTCCTTTTCCCAAGGCGTGATGGTCAGGGTTCGAGCATCCGCAACGGCGACATTGGCAACTTGGGATAAAGGCGTGGCATTGCCATAATAATCAACGCTCAAGCCATCAAGCAAGGCTGTATTGGCGCGTCCTGTTCTGACGCTTTTAAGTTCTCCATTGAGTGAATCGACGCTTTTGCCCATTCGAACTTTGGCATCATCTAATATTTCATTTATCATAATTCATTACCCCTAAACTGTTTTAAAACGTATTTTCGACACTAATTTCTGACAATTGTTCCGATTTCTTGTCCTTGAACAATCTTTAATAAAGCTCCAGGTGTGCCCATATTGAAAATTCTAAGTGGCATACCTTGATCTCGACACAATACCACCGCCGCTGTATCCATGACAGCAAGTTTTTTCTCAATGACCTCATCATAAGTCAATTCACTGTATTTGACCGCCTCTGGATTGGTGATAGGGTCAGCCGAATACACACCATCGACCTTGGTCGCTTTTAAGACCAATTGGGCATCAATTTCTATTGCCCGTAAACTGGCAGCAGAATCCGTGGTGAAAAATGGATTGCCAATGCCTGCGGCAAATACGGTAATATTGCCCTTTTGCAAATGGCGAATCGCCCGACGACGGATATAATCTTCACAGACTTCATTGATTTTAATGGCGGACATGACGCGGACTTTAGAGCCTTGCTTTTCTAAAGCATTTTGTAAAGCCAAAGAATTCATGACCGTTGCCAACATGCCCATGTGGTCGCCAGTTACTCTATCAATACCTGATTTTGCTAAACCCGCTCCACGAAATATATTGCCGCCGCCAATAACAATCCCAATTTCTACACCTAAGGCATGAATTTGGTGGATTTCGGCGGCAATACGATTGATAACTATTGGATCAATACCATAATCCTCCTGTCCCATCAGAGCTTCGCCGCTGAGTTTCAGGAGGATGCGTTTGTATTTTACCGAAGTGTTAGCCACGAGCTTGTGCCATAACCTCTTGTGCAAAATTATCTTCTTTTTTCTCGATTCCTTCGCCAACTTCCATGCGAGCATAAGTGACCACTTGTGCGTTTTCTGATTTCAACAATTTTTCAACGGTCATATCAGGGTTCTTAACAAAGGGTTGTCCATACAATGTAATGCCCGCTAAAAACTTACGCAAACGACCACCAATCATTTTTTCGATGATTTCTGGTGGCTTGCCACTGTCGGCTACTTGAGCAACAAGTATTTCTTTTTCTTTAGCAACAACTTCAGCAGGTACGTCTTTTTCCGAAATAAATTCAGGGTTGACCGCCGCAATATGCATCGCTAAATCTTTGGCTAAATCTGTATTGTCTGTTGATACATTAACCACAACACCGATTTTAACGCCGTGAATATAATGTCCAAACACGCCGTTCTCAGCAGTTAACTGTGTAATTCTGCGAACTTTTATGTTTTCACCAATTTTAGAAATCAAAGCCGTACGGATGGTTTCAACTGTTTCACCGTCAATTTCTGATGCCATTAACGCTTCAACGTCATCTGTACCTAAAGTTGCCGCTTGATTGGCAACTTTATCAACAAATGCTAAAAATCCATCATCTTTGGCGACAAAATCAGTCTCAGAATTCACTTCAACCATGGTGATTTTTTTGTTATCTGCTGAAGCAACTATCTTCACTACGCCTTCTGCGGCAATACGACCCGCTTTTTTGGCTGCTTTTGCAGCACCTGATTTACGCATTTCTTCGATTGCAACTTCAATATCAGCATTGGCAGCAACCAAAGCTTTTTTGCATTCCATCATACCGGCACCGGTACGTTCTCTTAGTTCTTTAACCATTGCAGCTGTAACGCCCATGATAAAACCTCTTAATAATGTTTACGAGCTTGGCTCGTTTTTGTTTCAAATAAAGACCCAAAAGAATAAAATTTCCTTTGGGTCGTCATGTTAATCTCAAATCACGGTAGAGAAATGCGATTGATAGTGCAAGTAATTGATGTGCTTAGGAAAGTCATAAAAACCGTAGTCACCTTATTGGTGATAAGGCTTTTTATGAATTTTCTAGGTACATTAAGAACTTGTGCTAGCATCGTATTTTCTCTATCGGGATTTGGGTTAATTATTCGGCAACTTTTTTAGCTACTTTCTTTTTGGTAACTTTTTTCTTCGTTACCTTCTTAACCGTTTCAATTTCTTCTTTGGCTTCCACTTTAGCAACTTTTTCTTCTTCCTTTGCTTCGACCTTTGTATCAACTGGAGTTTCAACTTTTGCTTCAGTTTTTGCTTCAGTTTTTGCTTCAGTATTTGCTGTGGCTTCGACTTTTTTCTTACTGGCTTCTTTTTTCACTTTTTCAGCATCTGCTGGCGACGGCATGGAAGCACGACCTTCTAAAACAGCATCAGCAAAAGTAGAAGCATATAAACTGATTGCTTTCATAGCATCGTCATTGCCAGGAATAATATAATCTACGCCATCAAATGAGTTGTTGGTATCAACTATAGCAATAACAGGTATGCCTAAAGTTTTGGCTTCCTTAATGGCGATGGATTCAAATTTTGTATCGACCACAAACATTGCATCAGGTACGCCATGTAAATCTTTGATGCCACCAAGACTTTTTTCTAATTTAGCCAGTTCTCTTTGGTGTTTGAGCTGTTCTTTTTTGATAAGTTTATCCATGCGACCATCGGCTTTCATGGCTTCAATATCACTGATTCTTTTTATCGATTGCTTGACGGTTTTGTAATTGGTCATCATGCCGCCTAACCAACGATTCGTAACATAAGGCATGCCACAGCGTATGGCTTCTTGTTGCATGACCTTGCTGGCTGCACGTTTTGTGCCGACAAACATGACTTTACCGCGACGTGATGCCAATGATGAAACGTAATTAAGTGCGTCTTTCATTAACTTTTCAGTTTTCGATAAATCGATTATATGGATTTTATTTTTGGAACTAAAGATGTATTGAGCCATTTTTGGGTTCCAATATCTGGTATTGTGTCCAAAATGAACACCAGCTTCCAGCAGCTGTTTGATGCTAATATTAGCCATTGATAATTTTCCTATTGTAAGGGTTAATAACAAAACACCACGCTTGAATAACAACCAATCCTGCGATTGGCACCCCGTTATTTCATTTAGCATGATGCAGAATTTACTTGCGTTAGTTGGTGAAAAATCTCACCGTTAATAACGAAAGCCGCGGGATTATACTGTAACGAGCGTTGTTGAACAAGTCAGAATTGGCTTTTAGGCATAAAAAAAGCCAGTCAAGGACTGGCTTTTGCAAATAAAGTAGAAGATTTTATTTCTTTTCAGTCTTTGCTGCTTCTTTTTTGGCTTCTTTTTTGGCTTCTTTAACTTCGATTAATTCCACATCGAAAATCAAAGTGCTATTCGGTCCAATTGGACTACCAGGACGTGCATCTGAACCATAAGCTAACTCAGGTGGAATATAAAAACGGTATTTTGAACCCGCATTCATAAGTTGCAAACCTTCGGTCCAACCTTTGATGACTTGATTTAATGCAAATGTTGCGGGCTGTCCACGGTCAACAGAACTGTCAAATTTCGTTCCATCAATTAAAGTGCCCGTATAATGGACAACAACCGTTGAATTAGCGGAGGCTGGTTTTGCACCTTTGCCTTCAGAAATAACTTCATACAACATGCCAGAATCAGTTTTCTTGATGCCTTTAGCTTTGGCTTTTTTAGCCATAAATGCTTTGCCAGCCTCAAGGTTTTTAACTTTATCTTGTTCCATTTTAGCCATCATTTCTTTGCGTTTCTTTTCCGCCGCAACCTTTTGCTGTTCTTGAAGCTTGGTGCGTAATGCTTTAATGTCTTCTTGTGAAAGCTGTAAATCTTTGCCTTCAGCCGCATCAACAATACCCGCAATAAAAGATTCTTTATCAAAATCTAATTCGCTACGTTTGATATATGCACCAACATCGGTACCTATCATGTAGTTTGTTTTTTGTTTTTCAGTTTCTAGTTTTGCAGCCATTGCACTTGAAGTGGCAAGAATTGCTCCTATCATTAAACTTGTTACAGTTTTTTTCATAAAATATTTCTCCAAAGGAAATTTAAAAATTTGTTTTTTTGGCATCAAATGCCAAGCTCATTGATATTCCAGCGGTATATATAATGTGTTCGCTACTCAAATTCAAGTTTTAATTCTTTAAAAAGTGTGTTTTAATGCAAATTTACGGATTTATTATGAGTTTTGTGAAACCCTTAAAACTTTTACTTGTCCAAAAAATCAGATGCATTGAACTTTGTTATCAATCAATGTATCATTAGTCATTATTATTATAAAAAAGTTCATGAGTTCAAAATATATGCGTTTAAACAGTCTCAAAATAGCAAGTGTCGTGGTTTTATTACTCTCTCTAACCATGGGTATTGCCAAAACAACAGGAATAGATTTAAAACCCGAACCTTACCAAAAAGAAACGAGTCGTTGGCTTGTGCGTTTATTGGAGCAGCTGCATTACAAGCCAGTTAAACTAAACGATGAGTTTTCCGAAAAAATATTGGATAAATATATCGAAATACTCGATCCCAATAAAGTTTATTTTTATAGCAAAGATATTGCCAGTTTTAAGCAATACAAGGATGAGTTAGATGATGCTATCATATCAGGAGATGTGGAGATTGCCTTTGAAATCTTTAAGACCTATGAAAAACGTATCAAAGAACGGACAGATTTTTCGCTTAAACTTTTGAAAAAATCTTTTGATTTCAGCAAAGATGAAAAATACATTTGGGACAGGGAAGAGCAGAATAATCCAAAAACAACGGCCGAAATGAACGATTTATGGAGAAAAAGAGTTAAAAACGACTATTTAAACTTAAAATTAACGGGCAAAAAAGATGCAAAAATAAAAGAAGTGCTCGAAAAACGCTACCAACGCATTAACAAAAGAATAGCCGAATCAAACAACGAAGATGTTTTTCAATTTTTTATCAACGCCTATGTTTCTTCCATCGAGCCACACACCGCCTATTTAGCACCTCGCACTTCTGAGAATTTTAAAATAAACATGAGCCTGTCATTGGTGGGAATTGGAGCATTATTGGGCAGCGATGACGACTATGTGACGATTAAGAAAATCATCAAAGGTGGACCTGCGGAAAAAAATGCCGAACTAAAAAACGGTGATAAAATTTTAGCGGTAGGACAGGGCAAGGCGGGCTCTTTAGAAGATGTTATTGGTTGGCGATTGGATGATGTGGTTGATAAAATTCGTGGCGACAAAGGCACTATTGTACGCTTATCTGTCTTAAGCAAAGATGATGTTCCTTCGGCAAAACCACATATCGTTGCCATCACTCGTGATAAGGTCAAGCTGGAGGAGCAAGCCGCTCAATACCAAATTTTGAAATTAAGCAAAGGTGATAAAGAACTTAAAATTGGGGTTATTAATTTGCCCGCTTTTTATCTTGATTTTGATGCCAAAGCTCGTGGTGAAGCAGACTACCGCAGCACCACCAAGGATGTGAAAAAAATAGTGGATAAATTTAAAGCAGAAAAAGTACAAGCTATGGTCATGGATTTACGCAATAATGGCGGCGGTTCATTGATTGAAGCTCGTGATTTGACTGGATTGTTCATTGACCAAGGGCCCGTGGTTCAAATCAGAAACTCACGCGGCAGTATAAATGTTGATAGCGATTCAAACCCTACTGTTGCTTGGGACAAACCCATGGTTGTTTTAACCAATCGTGCTTCTGCCTCAGCATCTGAAATTTTTGCCGCAGCTTTGCAGGATTATGGGCGTGCGGTTATCGTTGGGCAACGCAGTTTTGGTAAAGGAACGGTGCAACAATTAATTCCACTTGATACTTATGCCAGCAATAATGAGCACCCAATGGGGCAATTAAAGTTAACCATGTCCCAATTTTTTAGAATTAATGGCGGTAGCACCCAAAATCGTGGAGTTATTCCTGACATTGGTTTCCCTAAACAAGCGGGGTCGGACAGTTATGGTGAGAGTGAATACGACAACGCCTTACCGTGGACGAGTATAAAAAAATCTGACTATACTATGCAAGGTGACTTGACTGCCGACATTCCGAAATTAAGAAAGAAATTCAAACAAAGAGTGGAGGTTAATCCCGAATTTAAATTCATCAAAGAAGATTTGGAATACTACAATGCTTTGAAAGAAGATAAAACCATATCCCTTTCTGAAAAAATCAGAAAAGAGGAAGAGCAAAAGCAAGAACAGCGAAAAATTATCCGTAAAGCCAAACGAGAGGCTATCTTAAAAGGTGTTCACAATCCTTTAATTACTAAAGTTGAAGTGTTGTATAACTCTGAAGATGCCATAAAAAGCAAAGAAGACGAGACAGAAGAAGACGAAGATGAGTTAGAAAATAAAAAGAATGACTCCGAACCTGCCGATGATTTTATTCTTATGGAAGCGGCACGAATTGTTGCTGATTTGGCACAATTAAAAAATAAAGTTTTGCTCGCAGAAAACAACAACAAGAATAAAAAAGAACACGAATGAAAATATTAATACTGCTTATTCTTTTATTTATCGTCTATAACTTAGCCGTGGCAATGTATTATTTGGTCAAAGAAAAAGGACAAGGCAAGAATACCGTTCGTTTCTTAACCGTCAGAATTGCCATCAGTTTTGCCCTGTTTTTGTTTATCTTGCTTGCCTTGAAAATGGGCTGGATACAGGGGCACTCTTTATTGCCAAAATCATAACACCAACTTTAAGGCTTAAAGCGGTCCACCGCTGTGGATGATTTCATAATACTTTATTTCTAGCTCAAGCTTATGGTTGGCTTCTTCGAGAGCTAAAAATTTAAACGTGTCTTTTAAAATGCCCTCAGGTGCATTTTTTGCTAAATCGGCGTATTGTTTCATCGCCGCATCCTCACGAGCCAAGGCATATTGCAAAATGGTTTGGTCATCGGGTTTGTCACCTAAATCAAGCAACTGCACAAAATCAGAAAATTTATGATCATCAACTGGTGTCTTTATGCGTTTATCTAATTGGGCTTGCACATTTTCATGATCTCGTAAGTTGGCAAACAAATCATAATGTTCTTGTTCTTCCTGTGCCAATTCCTCTACAATATAGCGTATATTTTTGCTTACTTTTGGAATCATTGCCGTATAAAAATCGCGCGCGGTTTTTTCAAACGAAACCGCCACATCTAATATTTCTTTAAGCGTCGTTTTCGATTTCAATTTTTCATAGGACTTTGAATGCCCTTCTTTGTGTTTACTCATACTATTTTCATTATTCCTGCACAGGCAGAAACCTCCTGTTTTACTTATTCAAAAATCTATCAATATCATCTGCCACTCGGTGCCCATCAACAATTTCATCGAAATTATCAATGCGTGCCGCAGGTAACATTTCACCCATCGGACGACGGCTTCTATCCAGTAAATCGCTATCGGTGGTTTTGGTCCAGCCTTTTTCAAAGCTATCACCATGAATACCCGTTTCTTTGGGAAAAATAAAATAACTATCGGTTTCATCACCATCACAGGTGTGTACGTATTCGCGAGTCATTTCTATGGCACTGGTTGGACAAATATCCACACACAACGCACACCAACAGCAACGACCGTAGTCAATGGCTGGACGTAAATTGCGTAAACCTTTGGCAGCATCTTCTTTAATCGAAGGTACTTCAACCATGGTAATGGCTGCATTTTCACAAATCTTTTGGCAGGAACTGCAACCAATGCATTTATCTAAATCATTAATATGAAAACCACGGTAACTGGCACTGGCTTCTCGTGGGCCAAGTGGCACAGTTATGGGTTTTCTGGCATAAAACTGTAAATTTTTTAACGGATTTAATATACTGCCTTTGTCATTGTAATTAATTTTTTTCATTATCTATCGACCTCTGGTGGACAGGCATCAAGCGAGAACATAATTTGTGCAACGTCTTCTAAACGAGCACCTTTGGCTAAAAATTCTAGCGTTTGTACCGCATGCATGGAAGAAGGCCCTCGAACATGAACCCGATAAGGTTTGTCACCGCCATCTGAAACTACGTAATAAGCCAATTCACCTTTGGAAGATTCTACCCGTGCATAGGCTTCGCCTTTACGTACATTCCACGATAAAGGATTAGGAATTGGCGTGCGAATTTTGCCCTTAATTGATGGCAAGCGTTCGATGATTTGACGTAAAATTCGTATGCTTTGGAACAGCTCATCACGTCTGACTAAAATACGCGCATAAGCATCGCCATGTTTCTGTGTCGGAATATCAAACTCTAATTCATCATAAACCAAATACGGATCATCACGACGCACATCATAAGCCAGACCACAGGCTCGTAAATTAGGGCCTGTGACACTCAATTCTAAGGCTTGGGATTGTGTTAATGTGCCACAACCTTTGGCACGCTCGACAAAGACTTGGTTGGTGAACAATAAATTATCGTAATCGTTTTGGCGTGATTCGAGGTAATCCAATAAGTTGCTGAGCTTTTGCAAAAATCCAGGCGGTAATTCGCGCCGAACGCCACCTGGGATATTGTAAATACTGTAAACCCGACCGCCAGTAAAATCTTCGAACAAATCCAATACCAAATCCCTGTCAGCAACACCCCAAAACATCGGTGTATACATGCCTGTTGTAGCCGCATGTCCACCAAAGGTGAATAAATGTGCGGCAACACGGGATAGTTCCAATTGCATGGTACGAATCCATTGCGCTCGAATCGGTGCTTCGATACCTGGATGATTTGGGCCAATGAAAATTTCGTATTCATTGCTTTGCCCTAGTTTTACGGCTTGGTAATTTTCTGGTCTCATTGTTTCCACCCCTGCATTTTTTTGTTGGCTTCAACTGCGGCTGCTTTGGCTTTAGCACGTTCACGGTGTGTTGCCATATTATGCGTGTTTCCAGCCGTGCGAATGTCTTCAGGTTTAATGGCAATACCGCCGCCTTGGTCGGTTAATTCTTGTAACCAATCGGGGTTGTAATCAGTCCATTTAAAAGTTTCTTGTACGTAAGCTTCGGCATCAAAATCTTTGAGCATTGGTGGTACGCCATTCCATTCGGTGAGGATGAATTTTTCCATACGTGGCGAGCCAATAAAAGTAATGCCGTACATTTCAAAAATATCGCGTTCAAAGAAATCAGCGGGTTTAAACAAATC
>CAZQMH010000015.1:0-17162 GCA_964594435.1 uncultured Alcanivoracaceae bacterium | reverse complement strand
TGCAGCATGTGCAGCAGGCTTTGCTGGCACAAAGAGGTTGTATTTTATTAAGCTGTCATTTGCATTCTATGGAACTTACGGTCAAGGCGGTTAATTTGCACTTGAACTCGCCTGCTTTTATGTTGGCTCGGCAACATAATAATAAGATTTTTGAGGCTTATGTCGATAAGGCTCGCAGGCAGCATTGCGAAAAAACGATTGATAAAAAAGATTTGCGTACGGTTTTAAAATCTTTGCACGCCAATCGTTGTATTTTTTATTATCCAGATCAGAACTTTTCTTATAATTGTTTGTATGTTGATTTTTTTAAACAGCCTGCTGCTACAGTGAGTGCGATTGCTAAGATTGCCAAGTCAACTCAAGCTCATGTTGTGCCCTTTTTTGGTTTTCGTGAGCGTGATAAGAAGGGGAAGATTGTTTGGAAAATCGAATTTTTGCCTGCTTTGGATTTTTTTCATACGCACCGCACCGAAGACAGTCTAAAATTAATGAACCAGTTATTTGAACAGCAAATCAGTAAACATCCTGAGCAATATTTATGGGTACATAGGCGGTTTAAAAACCACCCTTTGGGTAAGAATTATCTTTACCAGAATTTGGGTGATTAGCTTTTTTTTGCTGGGCTTATTGGCACTATCTTGTGTTTGAGAATAAACCAGTCTTTGCTGTGGTGATGATCCATTATATTGCTTCCAACTCCTCCAATATAGGGCTTGATGAGTCGTTTTATCACGTAACTGAATAGAGGAATGATGGGCTGGTCTTTGAGCAGTGTGCGTTCGGCTTGGTACATGGTTTGTTGGCGTTTTTGTTGGTCGAGTTGTTGGGTTGATTGTTGCAGTAAGGCATCGTATTTTGGACTATTGTAGGCGGAATCGTTGATGCCGTGTTGTGATTGCAGTAGTTCCAAAAAGCTGTAGGGGTCGTTGTAGTCACTTATCCAACCAGCTCGAAATATTTGTGTGACTTTTTTGAGCTTGCGGTTAGCGAGAAAGACTTTCCATTCTTCGTTGATAAGGTGGGTTTTCACGCCCAGGGCTTGTTTCCACATGGCGGCAATGGCGATGGCTGTTTTTTTGTGATTTTCTGATGTGTTGTAGCGAATTTCGACTTCAAAGGGATTGGTTTTTGAATAGCCTGCTTTTTGGTAGAGTCGCAGGGCTTCTGCGTTGCGTTGGGCTTGTGTCCATTGGGCCCAGTCTGGAGCTTGCGGTTGGTAAGAGCCAATACCAGGAGGAACAAAAGCGTAGGCGGGCTTTTCGCCAAATTGCGTGACTTTGCCAGTGATAATGTCACGGTCGATTGCCATAGATAGGGCGAGACGTAAATCGTGGTTGTCTTTAAAAGGTGCTTTGGTTAAGTTAAATCCATAATAATAAATGCCCAGCCACGGCTCAATGACTAATTCATCGGCTAAGCTGGCTTTTATCCACTTGAATTGATTGTTGGGTACTTCGTTGGTGAAATCGAGTTCGCCTGCTCGGTAGCGTTTGAGTTCGCTTGATTGGTCTTCTATTGGGTAATAGATAACTTCATCAATGATGGTGTTTTCGTTATCCCAGTAATAGGGATTACGGACTAATTTTATGTGTGATTGGACAACGGTTTCTTGCAGTTTGTAAGCTCCGTTGCTGACTAAATTGCCTGCTTTTGCGACGTTATCACCGTATTTTTCTACCGAGGCTTTGTGCATGGGCATGGCTGTTGCGTGGGTCAGTAGGCCTAAAAAGTAGGGTGTTGGATTGGCAAGTTTGATTTCTAAGGTGTAGTCGTCTAACACATGCACGCCAAGTTGTGTGGTGTCAAGTGCTCCTGAGGCGACTTCTTTGGCATGGTAAATCGGTGCTAAAATGGCGGTGTATTTGCTGCCAGTTTTTGGGTCAAGTGAGCGTCTTAGCCCGTATTGGAAATCATAGGCATTGAGTTTTGAGCCATCTGACCAGCGGGCATTGTGACGGATTTTGAAGGTGTAGGTCAGTGTGGTGGCATCAAATTGCCAGCTTTTAGCGGTTGCGGGAATTAAATCGCCGTTTGGGGCTTCGCTGACTAAGCCTTCAAATAAGTCTCGCTGAATGTTTGAACCAGGCACGCCTTCGCCTTTGTGTGGGTCGAGGGTTTGGGGTTGGGAGCCGTTGCCTTTTTTTAGTATTTGTTTTTCAGCCAGTATTGAGGGGTCAATTTTGCCATTGATGTACTTAATTTTTGGCACTTCTATTTTGTATTTAAGCTGATTCTGTTGGTCATTGTTTGAGCAGGAAATGAAAAAGACAAGCCCAATAACGATAATCATTGGGCGTTGCCATTTTTGTTGTGCTCTATTGGGGTTTGGGATGCAGAACACTTCTTTAAAAAACGCTAAAGTAGGCTCGGCAACCATTGGTTACCCATATGTTGCGGCGATTATAGCCCCAGTTTCCTGTGCAACTGCGGTTGGATACTTGTCTTTCTAACTTAACTTTTGATCCAACGGGTATACTACAGGTGGTTCTGCGTAGGTTTTGCGATTGGCACAGGATGCTGTTGTTGTTGCCGTAGCCATTGTTATTATTGCCATAACCATTATTACCATTACCGTAGCCGTTATTGTTTCCATAACCGTTATTGCCATTACCATAGCCGTTATTGTTATTGTTTCCATAACCGTTGTTGTTGCCGTATCCATTGTTGTAGCCATGGTTGTCAATATTTAATTCAAATGTAGCTCGGCATCCGTTTGTTACCCAAATGCCGTTACGATCAAATCCCCAGTTGCCTCGGCATGGTGCTCTTGATTTTTTGCGTTTCAATCTTACGCCGCCAGAGGTATTGGCGTAGCAGTATTTTCTTTGCATATTGCGTGAGGCACAGTAGATGTTGTTTTGGTTGTTTTGACCATAATTGGTGTAAGGCAGCAGTCTGAATTTTGCTCGGCAACCATTGGTTACCCAAATACCTTGGCGATCATAGCCCCAATTGCGGTTGCAACTGGCACGTGATATTTGACGCAGAAACTCAACGCCTCCTCGTGTGTCAGCAGGGCAACCTTGAAAACGTAAATTGCGAGAACTGCAAACGATTATATCATTTTGATTGCCGTAATAATAACGGTCTTCTACGGCAAATTCTGCTCGGCAACCATTGGTGACCCATACGCCATTACGATCATAACCCCAATTATTGATACATGAGGATTGGCTCAATTGGCGTAAAATAAAGACTTCACGTCCATCCAAATAGGCTGGGCAGTAATTTCGTTGGTAGCGATAGGATTCGCAAATCATGATATTGCCTTCTGCCTCAGGCTGATCCCAGCCATAATTTACCGCAAACTCGGCTCGGCAACCGCTATCGACCCAAATACCTCGCTCATCATAGCCCCAATGATAATCACAGCTGGAACCAGATAATTGCCGAATGATATTGACACCATAGCGCGTGTCGGCTCGACAATGGTTACGTCTGCCGCGAGTCGATTCGCAGATAATGGTTTGGTTATTGTTTTGGTAATGGTATTTTTCGGCAAATTTGTCGTTGCTCTTGTTACCAGCGGCGATGCGTTTTTGGGCCTGTTTGTCGGTGGTAATGGTGGGTGATTTCGGCTTAAATGTCGGTGTTTTGGTGGCGGGTTTTGTTTCTTTTGAATCGCCGTTTACAAATTGCGAAAAAGCAACTGTGCTGAACAGTAATAGCAATAAGCTGCCGTATTTAATCATGTTTTTCATTGGTTTTACCTCATTTGTACAAATATTTAGAAAGATGCCTGTCTGCAACATTGTCACGATAACCTTTTATCTTCGTGCTTACTAAGTGTCTGGAGACATAATAATACAATGGAATAACGACATTGTCATGCAATAATTTATTTTCTGCTTGTTCTATCAGTTTTTTACGTGTTGTTAAGTCCATTGTTTTATTTATTTTTTTTATCAAGTTGTCGTAATCGTAGTTTTTGTAATGATAAAAGTTGAAAGGTGAATTGGAGGTGAATAAGTCCAAAAAACTCATGGCATCGGCATAATCTGCTATCCAGCCTGAACGAAAAGCTTGCCTTTTTATGGATTTTCTTGCATGGACGAAGACCTTCCACTCTTGGTTAAGTAATTTCACCTTAATGCCCAGGGTAAGTTTCCACATGGCAGCAACCGCAAGGGCGACTTTGCGTTGATTTTCGCTGTTATTGTAAAGGATTTCTATGGAAATATCTGTGGCATTTAAACCGCTTTTTAATAAGAGTTTTTTGGCACGCTTTTGCCGTTGTTGGTAATCATCTGCGTTGCTTGTTGTTGCTTGATTGTCGAGCAAACTGCGTGGAATTATGTGGTAGGCGGCTTGTTGCCCTGTTTTGAGAACTTTTTCGACAATGATTTTACGATCTATTGCCAAAGACAGAGCTTGTCTTAGTGCTACATTTGATAAGAGCTTATCTTTGACATTTAAACCCAAGAAGAACGAACCTAAATAGGGTGAAATATGCAATTCTTCGGGCAGGTTTTGTCGTAACCACTGTATTTGGTTATCGGCTATGCTTTCGGTAATGTCGAGTTCTCCTGCCCGAAAGCGTTTGATTTCTGAGGATTGGTCTTCGGTCACCCAATAGTTTATGGTGTCAAAATAAATAGAATCTTTTGCACGGTAATAGGGGTTTTTTGTCAAGGTGATTTTTTCTTGAACTGTCCACTTTGACAGCTTATAAGCACCGTTGCTGATAATTTCGTGATTTTTAGTGGTTGATTTTGCCATAGGAAAAAATACAGGCAAGCTTAATTTCTCTAAAAAAGAAGCATCTTTTTGCCATAAATTTACCTGCAATGTGTAGTCATCAAGTGCTTTGACCACTAAATTATCGGGGCTTAATTTGAGCTGAATGATTTTTTTGGCATGAATAATATTATCCAATAAAAAAGCATAAGGTGATGCTGTTTTAGGGTCGATGGCATGTTGCCAACCTCGAACAAAATCTGAGGCAACAACAGGTGTGCCATCGGACCATCGTCCGTCTTTTCGTAACGTGAAAATCCACTTATTGCCGTGAACAACATGAGAGCTTGCTGCTCCATAAATTGGCTTGCCATCGGCATCCGTTGTCATCAAGCCTTCGTATAAATCACGCAACACATTATGAGCGTTAAGTCCTTGGGCTTGGTGGATTTGCAAAGAGTCAACTTCCGAACCATTGCCTCGGTTTAAGACGGTTTGTGCATTTGCGAAAGAAAACTGGGCACAAAAGAATGCAAAAGAAAGTAAATAAAATCTCATGTGGGCATTATAGCCTAAATTAACATTTTATGCATTTCTACGCGGGATGTGGTCATAAGGAAAGTCTGCGAACAAGATGGGTTTACAGCACTAATGTTATGAAACCTGAGAGTTATGATTTTTTATCCTGGTTGGTGGCTGTGTTTTTTGCGTGTTCTATTGCTGCTAGTGCCATTTGCAAGTCGCCATAACTGTAGTCATCGCCTGCTTGTTTTTTTAAATCTGACAGGCCTTCGTAGGTGGTGTTTTGGATGATTTTTTTTAGTTTTTTGTATTTTTCTTGGCTCAGTAGTTCGGTGATGGCGAGTTCACCTGTGGCGATAAAATGACTTAAATGACCTTCGATGGTTGAGTTGACTAGCCCTCTTTGTTTGGCAATTTCTGCTATGGATTTTCCTTGTTGAAAGAGGGCGAATGATTGGCTTTTTGTTTCCGTTTTTTTGCTGACTTTTGCACTTTGCTTTTTCGTGTTTTGCTGGTTGGCGTCAACGGTTGGTGGTTGGATGTTATTTTTTTCTACATATTCGGCAATAATGCTAATTATTTCTTTGCCATATTTTTCGACTCTGACCTTGCCCATGCCGTGTATGGTTTTGAGTTGTTGTTCGGTGAGGGGAAAAAATTCACACATTGCGTACAAGCTTTGTTGCGAGAATATTTGAAATGCGGCGATTTCTTGTTCTGTGGCAAGGTTGATGCGCATGGTGCGGAGTTTTTCAAACAGTTCTGGGTGTTGGGTTGTATCGTTGTAATCTTTTTGGGTTTTTGGTTTTTTTTGATTTTGCAGCAGTGATTGTACTTTTTGGTGGCGGTAGGCTTGGCTATTGAAGCCGTTTTCTATGCTTTGGAGGCAGGTTTGTTTGTGTTTTAATAGCTCGGTGATGCTTTGCAGGTGTTTTTCTAATTGCTTTTTTGTTGCCTTGTTGTCGGTTGTGAAACTGAGTTGTTGCAAGGGTGTAGCAATTAACTCTTCGGTGTGTTTATGAAAATAGAGGCGGGCTTTTTTTATGCGTTCTTGTATCGTGCTGTTGTCTTCGGGCAGTTGTTGGGCTGTGTTTAATCCGTGTAATTGTTTGGCAAAACTGGTAGTGATTGTCAATAAGGGGCTGATGCCGTCATCGAGAATTTTTGCCAAAACTTCAATAATCGTACCTTTTATGCTGTTGCGATTTTGGTAATAGGTTTTCATGCAGCTTTTTATGGGGATGACAAAATCGCTGTAGTCAAATATTTCGGTGATTAATTGTAGTTGGTACTGATTTTGTGCGTGCTTGAGCTCTTGAGGGCTTGGCGGGTTTTGTTGCACATGCTTGACATAGGCGAGAACGGTGTTGTCGGTAATGATACTCCTTGGGTTTATTTTGTCTTTTAAAACGATGCCCTCAAGTGTGCGGCAGCGGCTTAATGCGACATAAGTTTGACCGTGGGCAAAAGAGGCTTGGGCATCAATGATGGCTTTATCAAAGGTTAGCCCTTGGCTTTTGTGAATGGTGATTGCCCAAGCGAGTCTTAGCGGCATTTGGGAGAATGAGCCTGTGATATTTTCAGTTATCGCTTGGTTTTCTGGGTTAATATTGTATTTGATGTTGTCCCATTTTTCGGGGGTGACGGTTATAACTTGGGAATCATCGGGGCATTTTACTTGGATTTCGTCGGCACTAAGCTTGGTGATTTCGCCAATTTTGCCGTTGTAATAGCGTTTTTCAGGGGATGAGTCGTTTTTGATAAACATCACTTGTGCCCCTTGTTTTAGTTCTAAGTTTTCAAAAGTTGGGTAGGCGTGTTGATTAAATACACCTGTTATTTCGGCTTGGTAAAATTGGCTGGCTTGCTCTAATTTGGCTAATTCGGTATGGTTAATCTTTTGTGCACGGCTATTGTGCGATGTGAGGGTGATGTATCCTTTGTTTTTTTGGCTATCAAAATCGGGCAAATAGCGTTGGTTGAGGAGTTGTTCGGACTGTTGGCTTAAATTGTTGTTTCTGACTTCATTGAGTAGGGTTATAAATTGTTGGTTGTCTTGGCGATAAATGTGTTGCAGTTCTATGCTAATGGCATCGGCTTGTTGAAAACTGTAACTGCTAAAAAAATAGGCAGTTTCATAATAGGGTTCTAACAAGCTCCATTCATTTGGATTAATGACTGGTGAAAGCTGATGCAGGTCGCCAATCATTAGCACTTGCACGCCGCCAAATACGTGATTGGCTGTGCGGTAACGTCTTAATACTTTATCAATGCCATCGAGTAAATCCGCTCTTACCATGCTGATTTCATCAATTATTAATAAATCCAACGATTTTATAATGTCGATTTTTTCTTTACCAAATCGCATTTTGTAGTTGCCTTGTTGTTGCATGGTTGATGCCGCAGGCAGAATCGGCCCAAACGGCAATTGAAAAAAAGAATGAATGGTGACGCCCTTGGCATTTATGGCGGCTACACCCGTTGGTGCAACCACAATCATTCTTTTGCTGGATTTGGCTTTGAGACTGTGTAAAAAAGTGGTTTTGCCAGTTCCTGCTTTACCTGTTAGAAACAGACTCTTGCTGGTGGTTTCAATAAACTCCCATGCGAGTTCCATCTCTTGGTTGTGGACTTTGTTATTCATCGAGCCTGAGGTTGGTATTCAGTCAAAAGAATTGGCAAAAATTAAATCATTTGTGGCATTTGGTCCAGTAATTTTGATACTAAAGCCGTCGGCAGTTGTGTTGAGAATGTCCACCACATAACCATCAATTGTATCGGTGAAACTTTCGCCAACTTTCCACATCACACCTTCGTTATCCGAGAAATCTGCTGGTGGGTTAGCGGCATCAACTATCCAAGGCGGTTCATTGCGAGAATTATCCACATGGTTAATGATGATAGCTTCACCTGGTAAGTTGGCATCATAGTCGCCTACTTTTTTTCGTGCTTCAATCATGTAAAAAGTGCCGTTGCTTAAAGGAATTTTGGCAAACCGATAGTTTGTGGTTGTGGCGATTGATATTCGGTCTATCGTGATTGTATTGTTACTGCTTGCATTTGCTATAAAACCATCGGCATCGGTCACCCAGCCTAGGTCGTATTTATAATCCATGGTTAAATGTTTGCCAAGCCTTCCATGAATGGCATGATTGACCGAATAGACAGTGGCAGCACTCATCACACCCCACGGCGTATCATAGGGATTAGTGTCCCCATCTGAATTATTGCTGTGCGGCAAGCCAAAACCATGCCCCATTTCATGAGCTAAAACCGCTTGATTGGCATAGCCCCAAGGTGGTTCCCATGTCACTCGCCAGGCTTTGGTTATGCCATCGAGGGTTGCCCATTTGCCACCACCCCAGGCACAGCAATCCAGCACATCATTAAACATCATATTGATGCCAGCAAATGGTGACCCGTTGCCTGCATCAGCAAAATTAATGAAACTGTCAGCTGCGTTAGTGCAGTCGGTGAATAATAAACCTAAATTTGCATCATGATTGCTGCCTGGACTTGGAATATAACTTGTTTGTGGCGAAGGTAAATTAACCCAGTCTATTGCGATTGAGCCGATTGTGTTGATGTTATTGTAGGATGCTTGACGCCAAAAATGATCGAGTCCACCGACTTGATTGGCATACAGGCTTTGAAAAAAGGCAAGATTTTCTGGTTCGGTGTTGATGTCGCTGAATTTACAAAGAATGGATGCCCACGGCTGTGAGCCTGTGACGGCTTTGGTGCTTTGCTTCGAGTTGGCTATAAGTTTGATGGATTGAATGGTTGACTGCGTACTATTTTTGATCACCACTTCAACCCTCTTGCCGTTGCAATTATGCACTGGCACGGAATGTATAAACTTCTGACTGGCGTGCAATGGCACTACCGTTTTGCCCGTAATAAGTTCATAGCGAACGATGGGGTGAGTGTTTGTGCTAAAGGCATCGCCATAAACTGTGTTTAAAATGCCTGTTTTTGTCAGAGGTGCGGCCAGTAGGCTAGCAGAAAGAAGAATTCCCCATAGTGTTATGATTTTTTTCATAGTTTTTTTGTTTTTTAATTACCCTTTATTATATAGAATATTGCTAATTATTACAAAATAATTGTACATTAAATTAACAACCCTCCGTCAACAGGAATACTTGCCCCAGTAATGTAGCTGGCAGCATTGGATGCTAAAAACAAGAAAAGTGGAGCTATTTCATGTGGTTGAGCCATGCGATTCATTGGAATACTCGGTAATATCTGTTGCAACATCGCTTCATTGCTGGTCAGAGCTTGGGCAAATTTTGTATCGGTCAGACCTGGCAAGACTGCATTGATGCGTATGTTATCTGATGCACATTCTTTGGCAAAAGCTTGGGTCATCGAGATGATGGCGGCTTTGGTTATGGAATAAATACCTTGCATCGGGGCTGGCGAGATACCATTTACGGATGCCGTATTGATGATACACCCTCCGCCAGCTTGGCGCATCATTTTTGCTGCCAACTGGCTGCTGAGAAAATAGCCTTCGATGTTGACTTCAATGGTTTTACGAATAGCGGAAAAAGGCGTGTCGATGATAGGGCCAAAATACGGGTTAGCAGCAGCGTTATTGACTAAAATATCCAGATATCCAATTTCACTTTCAATGGTTGTCATGAGTTGTTCGAGGGCTTGTGGATCGCCGATGTGGCAGGCGAGAGCGGTGGCTTTTCCGCCGTTGTAATTGATAACATCGGCGACCGCTTGAATGCCATCTTGTTTGCGGCTCGACACAATCACATGAGCTCCTGCTTTAGCATAGAGTTTGGCTACTTCTTCGCCAATACCACGAGATGCACCTGTAATTAAGGCGAGTTTACCGTTTAATGAAAGCATATTATTTTACTCCTATTTGATGATAATGAAAGCCGAGCTGTTGCATTCGGGCTTTTTCAAATTGATTGCGACCATCGAAAAAATGATGGGTCTTTAAAAGTGACTTAATTTTAGTGAAATCGGGGCTACGAAATTCTAACCATTCGGTGATGAGTATTAACGCATCAGCGTTTTCTAGAGCTTGGTATTTTTCTTCGACGTAGCTTACTCTTTGGTTGCCTTTTAAGTAGTGGTTTTTGGCCTCAGCTATGGCTTTGGGGTCATAGGCTTTGATAGTTGCTCCACGTTTTGTCAGTTCATTGATGATAGTAATGGCCGATGCTTCGCGCATGTCATCGGTGCCTGGTTTAAATGCCAATCCCCAAACCGCGAAAGTATAAGCACTTAAATCTTCTCCAAATTGTTGCACAACTTTTGTGGCAATAAGGTGCTTTTGTCGAGTATTGACTTGTTGTACCGCATCCAACAATTGTGGATTGTAGTGGTAATCTCTGGCTGTTTTGACCAATGCTTGCACGTCTTTAGGAAAACAACTGCCGCCATAACCACAACCAGGATAAATAAAGCTGTAGCCAATACGGCTATCACTGCCAATGCCGTTGCGAACTTTATTAACATCGGCACCAACCAACTCACAAATAGCTGAAATTTCATTGATAAAAGATATTTTGGTTGCCAACATGGCATTGGCAGCATATTTTGTCATCTCGGCACTGCGAACATCCATGCTAATAAAACGGTCGTGATTTTTCATGAATGGTTTATACAATTCGTGCATCAGTGATAAAGCACGCTCATCATCTGCTCCAACAACGACACGATCAGGGTACATAAAATCATCTATAGCGGCTCCTTCTTTTAAAAATTCGGGATTGCTAACCACATCAAAATCACAATTTTTATTGCGTTTGTGCAATTCATCGGCAATGGTTTGTTTGACTTTATCTGCTGTTCCGACTGGTACGGTAGATTTATCAACAATGACAGTATAATGTTGGAGATATTGTCCAATGTCTTTGGCAACGGCTAAAACATATTGCAAGTCGGCACTACCATCCTCACCCATCGGTGTGCCAACGGCAATAAAAATAATTTTCGCCTCTTGCACTGCTGTTTTTAAATCGGTGGTAAATGCCAATGATTTATTGAGCAAGTTTTCTGCTACCATACGTTTGAGTCCAGGCTCAAAAATAGGCACGATACCTTGCTTTAAATTTTCTATTTTTGTTGCATCAATATCAACACAAGTCACATCATTGCCCATTTGAGCAAAACACGCTCCACTGACCAATCCAACATAGCCTGAGCCGATTACTGTAATTTTCATATCTATCTTCGTGAAGAAAGTTTGTGATAATAGCAAAGAAAACACAAGAATTTAACACAAAACCAACATTAATTACTATAATATCACGTTGTTTGATTAGTGGAGCGATGTGAATGCTTGAAATTGTTAGTACTGGTGGCTTGGTTATGGGGTTTATTTTAATCCTCATGGCATTAGCTATGATGATTGTGGGCGAACGCTTTTGGTCACTGCGTGATGTTGAAATTATCCCAAAAGACTTAAAAGAGCAGGTCATTAAATGGTCTAAATCTAAGCATCTAGATGCCGAACATGTTGCCAAGTTGGAAGAAAATTCTCCCCTAGGATATGTCATGGCAGCCGCTTTGCGTAACCGTGTGTTACCTCGTGATGAAATTGTGGAGACAGTTGAAGATGCTGGACGCCATGCCATTCATAAGATGGAAAAACCACTTAATTGGTTATCGGTCATAGCAGAAGTGTCGCCTTTGCTTGGCTTGTTGGGTACGGTCATTGGGATGATAAAAGTTTTTGCTGCCATCAATGCCAATGGTGTTGGCGATGCGGCTCATTTGGCATCAGGCATTTCTCAAGCATTAATCACCACCGCTGCTGGTTTGGTTGTCGCCATACCGGCGATGTTATTTCATCGCCATTTTAAAACCAAAATCATAGACCAATCGATTATCATAGAAAAACAAGTTATGGATTTGATTGATGCAATTTCTGCCAATAAAAAGTAACGCCTCATGAAGTTTACAGATGACAATAATCCAGGGCCACGACTCAATATGACATCATTGATTGATGTGGTATTTTTGCTGCTAATTTTTTTCATGGTGACAACCACTTTTGATAAACAGGCAAAACTTAAAATTGAATTGCCTGAGGCAACGCAAGAAGTCAACCCCCAAGTCCAAGAGCAACTGGTTATTTCTATCAGCCAAAAAGGCAGCATTTACCTCAACAACAACGAATTACCCGATAGCACCTACCAAACCATCAACAGTAATTTAAAACGCTTTTTAAAAGACAAAAAAAAACCACCTGTGGTTATTCGTGCTGATGCCAATGCTGCCCACAAATATGTCGTCACGGTCATGGACGTGCTAGCAGACATGGGCTTTACCAGTGTTTCTATTGCCACCACCCCCAGCGAATAAACGAGATAAATCGTGCCCCCTAATACTGAAAAAACCAAAAAACACCTTTCAAAAGAGTATGGCACTATGCCAAACCTTACAAATTGGTGTTAAGTATTGCTACATTTGGTGCATTGCTGGATGCTTTGGTTAATGGTTCCTTTATGATGTTGTTTGAATACATGATTGACGATGCTTTTGGACAACATAACCAAAAAATTATTCGGCTGTTGCCTTGGGTGATTGTTTTTATGTTTGTGTTGCGAGGCGTTGGTAATTATTTATCGACTTATGGCTTAAACTGGGTCGGTCGCAAGGTCATTGCTGATTTACGGCAACTTGTTTTTAGAAAGTATTTGTGCTTGCCTTCTTCTTTTTTTGATAAAGAATCATCTGCGAGCTTAATCTCTCGCATGACTTTTGATATAGAAATGATGGCGATGGGCGTTTCGACCACTGTTATTACCATTATCAAAGATATTTTAACCATTATTGCCTTGTTGGCTGTTATGCTTTACCAAAGTGTAGAATTAACAATCGTCGTCTTTGTGCTGGTGCCTATTGTTGCTGCCATTATCGCACTGGTCAACAAACGCTTTAGAAAAATATCGCACCGCATTCAAAATTCCATGAGTGGCGTCAGTGAGATTGTTGAGGAAGTGGTCAAAGGGCAAAAAGTTGTTCGTGTTTTTGCTGCCGCCAACGATGAAGCCACGCGTTTTTATAAAGTCAACAACCAAAATCGCTACCTCAATATGAAGGTCATTGCCATCAAAGCTCTGTCCTCATCAACCGTACAAATACTCGCGGCAACGGCTTTAGCCATAATTGTGTATTTTGCCACCACTCCTGCTGCCATCAATAACTGGACTGGCGGAAAATTCATGTCCTTTATTTTGGCAATGATGGCAATGTTACCGCCTTTAAAACGCATGGCAGATTCCAGTGCGATGATTCAAAAAACGCTAGCCGCGGCTGATAGTGTTTTTTATATTTTAGACCTGAATGCCGAAGTTGACACGGGTGAAAAAGAACTCGATAGCAAAGAAATTACCCTCACATTCGACAATCTTGGCTTTTGTTATGAAGATGGCACGCAAGCATTAGCTGACATAAATTTAACCATTTTGGCAGGACAAACCTTCGCTTTTGTTGGGCAATCTGGAGGTGGTAAGAGTACATTGGTCAATCTGGTTCCGCGTTTTTACCCTTATTCATCAGGCAAACTGCTGATTAATGGCGAAGACATCAATGCTTTCAGTTTGGCAAGTTTAAGACAGCATATTTCCTTTGTTGATCAAAATGTAGTCTTATTTAATGACACCGTCAGCAATAATATCGCCTACGGCAGCAATAAATCAGCCACACAGCAGCAAATTAAACAAGCCGCTATTGATGCCAATGCCTTAGATTTTATCGAACAATTACCGCAAGGTTTCGCTACCCTTTTGGGCGAAAATGGCACACGATTATCAGGTGGTCAACGACAACGAATTGCCATAGCCCGAGCTATTTTAAAAGATGCACCCTTGTTAATTTTGGATGAAGCAACCTCCGCTTTGGACTCTGAATCGGAAAAACTTATTCAACAAGCCTTAGAAAAAATCATGCAAAACCGCACCACCTTGGTCATCGCCCATCGTTTATCTACTGTTGAAAAAGCCGATAAATTAGTCGTCTTGGAAAAAGGCAGGATAGTTGAGAGCGGAACACACCAACAATTAATCAAGCAAGCGGGCATCTACGCCAAGCTTCAGCACTTACAATTATCCACACCTTAATTATGGCACAGTCGAAACAACAAAAACTCAACGCTATTTGGTACCAGCAAGCACCTGTGCCAGTGCATGCAAAAATAGTGGCTAAAATCTTTGCATTTATGAGTGCTTGGCGAAGAAAACTCTACAAAATTGGTCTGTTAAAATCACATAAAATTAAATGCCCTGTGGTTATTGTAGGCAATATTTCTGTTGGCGGTGTTGGCAAGACGCCTTTTGTCATTTGGTTGGTTTCGCAATTACAAGCACAAGGCTATAAAGTCGGTGTTATTTCACGTGGTTACGGTGGCAAACGTGAACATGAGCCATTATTGGTGATACCACAAACCTCAGCCAAAGCCAGCGGCGATGAAGCCTTATTAATTGCCAAACACACCGAGGCTCCCGTTTTTGTGGGCAAAAATCGTGTCAAAGCTGCCCAAAAACTGCTGCGAGATTACCGTGTAGATGTGATTATATCTGATGATGGACTGCAACATTATGCTTTAGAACGTGATATTGAAATTGTTCTTATTGATGCAAAATATGGGTTAGGAAATGAACAGTTATTGCCAGCCGGACCTTTGCGTGAGGAAAAATCACGCTTAGATAGCGTTGATATGGTTGTTTACAAAGGCAAAAAAGAGGATGCTGATTATTTTAATTATGAACCGTTAATGGTCTATCAATTGGGCAATACAAAAAACCAAAGCCAGCTTCAAGCCTTTCGCAACCAACGCATTAATGCCATGGCAGGTATTGCTCATCCGGATAGTTTTTTTAAGATGTTATCTGCAGCAGGTTTGGCAATTGTCAAACATCCGCTTGATGACCACGAAAAACTCAGCCAAGAGCATTTTCAGTTTGATAATGACGACCCCATTTTTATCACCGAAAAAGATGCTGTGAAATGTGCTGATTTGCGGCTAGAAAATGTTTGGGTTGTGGTGTTAAAACTGGTTGTGAATGAAGCAAGCAAGAACAAAGTATTGAACCTAATTAAGGATAAAATAACATGAAGCACGACACCGTCATCTGCCTGCCTGCTCGTTACCAATCGACACGATTACCTGGCAAACCCTTAATCAAAATTGCAGGCAAAGAATTAATTCTATGGGCCTTGCAATCAGCCAGTCAAATCACTGCCAAACATATTTTAGTCGCCACCGACGATGAACGCATTGCACAACTGGTACAAAAACACGGCTATGAAGCCATAATGACGGCAAAAAATCACAAAACAGGCACCGACAGACTGGCAGAAGTTGCTGAAATTTTGCAATTGAGTGATGACACCATCGTGGTGAATTACCAAGCAGATGAACCGCTAACACCAAAGGCAAACATCCAACAATTGATAGATGCACTCATCCACAACCCGCAAGCCGATATTGCCACACTGTTTCAACCTTGCCAAGATTTTGACGAATTGATAAACCCCAACAATGTCAAATTAATCACGGACAATGATGGTTTTGCTTTGTATTTTTCTCGCAGTGCCTTGCCCTATTCACAAGCTTTTTTTGAGCAACAAAAATTAGATGACAGCATCACTTACAAACACCATGTTGGGTTGTACGCTTATCGAGCTGGATTTTTGAAAAAATTCTCGAAATTGCAACAAACGGCATTAGAAAAAACCGAATCCTTAGAACAACTTCGAGCCTTGTCAAATGGTTTTAAAATCATCGCAAAAGCTGCCAAAGAGAAAATGCCACACGGCATAGATACGCCTGAGGACTTACGTAAGTTTCAGCACCAACACTAGGAGCTTGTCCGATAATAGTAATCGTAGTGAAGGGAAGTTGGATTTAGGGCTATTTTTCGGTTTTTTGAGAAGAATAGCACCGCTATTTGCCGAGAAAAAGCGGAAAATAGCACAAATTCAGCTTTTCTGTAATAGATTATCTATTCTCGGACAAGCTCCTAGATGAAACTTTATGCGAGGCGTTTAACCGAAATCAAATACTCAATAGTCGAGATGCGTGAAAGCACCAGATTAAGGTGCTCAAAATCATGCACACGAATAGTGAGTTGCAGATGGTTGGTGCCATGATCTGAATTGGGTTTGGCAACTAATGCTTCGATATTCGCCTTTAGATTTGCCAAAACGCTAGACAAGTCTTTGATAAAACTCTTGCGGTCATAAGCAGTAATTTCAATATCTACCGCAAAACTTTGGTTGGTTTCTTCGCTCCAGTTGACCGCGATTATCCGTTCGGCTTGTTCACGCATCATATTGATAAAATTATCGCAATTGAGCCGATGCACGCTGACGCCACGAGTGCGCGTGATAAAACCACCAATGCTGTCACCCAAAACAGGGTTACAGCAACTGGCAGTGGTTGCCATGACATTGGCAAGACCTTCGATTTTAAAAGGGTTGCCGCCCGTAATTGGTGCAGTTGCTGGTTTATTTAATTTGAATGCTTCGGTTTTTTTTGGACGAATTTGTTGTTCGGACAGACGCAATATCTGGTTGACAGAAATATCACCTGTGGCAATTCTGGCATAAAGTTTATCGACATCTTGTAAGTTGTATTTTTTTAAGAATTGTTTCAAATTTACAGATTCTAGGGCAAATTTGCGCAGTTCTTTATCCAAGGTTTCTTTGCCAACAATTACATTTTGTTCAAAATCATTTTCACGAAACCAATGCCGCACCTTAGCTTTGGCTTTGCCTGATTTTAAATATCCCGCTTGTTCGCTGAGCCAATCACGACTAGGCTTGGCAAGCTTTGCGGTTAATATTTCGACTCGATCGCCCGTTTCTAGTGTTGTTGTTAAGGGCACAATCCGACCATTGATTTTGGCACCACGAGTCCGATGACCAACTTCAGTATGCACATGGTAGGCAAAATCTACGGGAGTGGAGCCCGTTTGTAAGTCCACCAC
>CAZQMH010000014.1:0-17296 GCA_964594435.1 uncultured Alcanivoracaceae bacterium | reverse complement strand
GACGGACAACTGATAAAACAACTTACAAAAGGTCAATGGCAAGTTGATGCGGTGGCAGGCATTGATGAAGAAAATGCCATGCTTTATTTTACTGCCAGCAAAAAGTCGCCAACCGAAAAGCACCTCTACAAACTTGATTTAACGTCCTTAGCAATTACAGCCATCACCCACAGCAGTGGCTGGCATGAGGTTACTTTGGATAACAAAGCACACTATTTTATTGACAATTATTCCAACAGAGACACACCCCAAAGCACGATACTTTATGCTATTAATGGAAAAGAAATCACCACCCTAAATAACAACCACATCACGGCTAAACACCCTTATTTTCCTTATCTTAGCTCTCATCAAAAAACCACTTTTGGCACCTTACAAGCCCAAGACGGGCAAATTCTGCATTACCGCATCATGCAACCAAAAGACTTTGATGCCAACAAAAAGTACCCAGTTTATGTTTATACTTATGGTGGTCCGCACGCACAAGTTGTGCTAAACACGTGGGGGCTTGGCATTGATCAATACATGGCACAACGAGGTTTTGTCGTTTTCGCCCTGGATAATCGAGGCAGTGCTCGTCGTGGGGTAAAATTTGAGTCCGCCATTTACCAACAAATGGGCACCGCCGAAATTGCCGACCAATTAGTCGGTGTCAATTATTTAAAATCGCTGCCCTTTGTTGATGCCACAAGAATTGGAATTTTTGGCTGGTCTTATGGTGGTTTTATGGCACTTAAAGCCATGAGTAAAACTCAGGTTTTTGCCATTGGTGTGGCTGTCGCCCCTGTTACTGATTTTGCCCTGTACGATACTTTTTATACCGAGCGTTATATGTCATCACCACAATTGAATGCCAAAGGTTACAAAGACACAGCCGTTTTTGATGATGTGCACAACATCAAAGGCAAGCTTTTAGTCATTCATGGCATGGCTGATGACAATGTCTTGTTTACCAATTCAACCAAATTATTTAAAGCTTTACAAGAGGCTGGTATTCTTTATGATTCGGTTATTTATCCAGGAGCAAAACACGGTATCAGCGGCAGCAAAGAACACATCCACGTCTGGAAGACAATAGCCCATTATTTTATTCAACACTTAAGTAAACCATCCAAAGATTGAAATTATGACAAACTTAATAAAACGAAAAACCGCCCTCAAATGGCAAACAACTCGCTGGCATTGCGAGCAATCACAATTGAATTTTAACTCTACCCAAGATGTGGAGCCAATCGCTACCATTATTGCCCAAGATGAAGCAATCGACGCTTTGAAATATGCCGCAGAAACTCGGGCATTTGGTCAAAATGCTTATGTCCGAGGGCTTTATGGCACCGGACGTTTAAACACCATTAAATCATTTCTAAATAATTGTAAAAAACCCCAACTAGAAGTAAAAGACAGGTGTTATGTGGCAAATTTCTCACAGCCTGACCGACCTCGACTTCTGACTTTTCCCGCAGGAAATGCTAAATTCTTTAAACGCGAGATGCACAAGTTTGCCGATTTTATCACCAAAGAACTTAACAACCGTTTAGAATCTGGCGAGGTCAAACAACAAAAGCAAGCCATAGAAGACGCAACAAAAAAACAAATTCTCGCCCTTAGCCAACCCTTTGAAGAAGATTTAGCCAACAAAAACCTCATCATGGTAAGCTACAAAGTAGAAAATCAGATGCAAAGTGCAATTGCTCCCATGTTGGAAGACAAACCTGTCACCCAAGAACAATGGCAAAAACTCATTCAATCAGGCGAAATTGATGAAAAACAACAAGTTCAAATAGAAGAAAACTTACAAATTTATAATCGTTTATTACAAGACCTCAACAATAGCATTCATAACATAAAATACGACGCAACAGAAAAAACCCAAGAGCTGCTAGAACAACAAACACGACAGATCCTCCATGCCCACACCGCTCAGTTGCTTAAAAAATTTCATACCATTGAAGTCAACACCTATATCGAGGAAGTTATCGAGGATGTCATAGAGCAATTTTTTTATTCCCAAAATAAAGAGTTTTTCCCTCATCAACGCTACAGCGTCAATATCATCATTGCCAATACTGCTAATAAAAAATGCCCCACCATCATCGAACGTGTACCAACTTTAACAAAATTATTGGGCACAATTGAATCAAAGTGGAGCGAAAAAGGGCCCGAACTTTCCGACCACATGAGCATTACCGCGGGCACACTCTTGCGTGCTGATGGTGGTTTTTTAATCATAGATGCCAGAGATTTGTTAGCCGAAGCTGGAGCTTGGAAAATATTAATCCGCACCATCAAGAATAATTTATTAGAAATTGTTCCAAGTGAAATGGCATGGCCTTTTGCCCAGCCCACGCTTAAACCCGACCCAATCTCCATCAATGTCCGCGTGATTCTGTTGGGTGATGCCCAAACTTATTATATGTTGGATAATTACGACCAAGATTTTCCCGAATTATTCAAAGTTCTGGTTGATTTTGATACCGAAATAAAACGCACGGTGCAAAATTACCACAATTATGCTGCCGTCATCTCGCGTTTGGTTTTAGAGGAAAACCTCTTGCACTTTGACAAATCCGCCATTGCCGCCCTTATCGAACATGGTGCGAGAATTTGTGCACGCTCTAACCGTTTGACCACAAATTTTGCTCGCATTGCAGACCTCGCACGTGAAGGAAACTTTATTGCTTACCAAGAAAAAGCCACATTAGTCAATGCCGAACACGTTAATACCGCCATCAAAAGAACCAAAATGCGAGCGGGCTTGCCATCGCAAAAATTTCAAGAAATGCTTGCCAATGGCACCATAAATCTTTTCACCAAAGGCTCGCAAATTGGAGAAATTAACGGGCTTGCCGTTATTCATGCAGGACCTGTGGTTTATGGTTTTCCCTCACGAATTACTGCAACTGTTGCACCCGGACGTGCTGGTATAATCAATATCGAGGGGCGAGCTGACATGTCAGGTTCCATACACACCAAAGGATTTGCTATTTTGGGTGGTTTATTGCGGCATTTATTGCCCACTCATCACCCGCTCACATTCAGTGCCTCTATTGCCTTTGAACAGTCCTATGGCGGCATTGATGGTGATTCTGCCTCTGGTGCCGAATTTTGTTGTCTTATCTCCGCCATAACCGACCTACCAATATCACAAGAATATGCCATGACAGGAGCCATCGACCAACACGGGCGTTTGCAAGCCATAGGTGGTGTCAATGAAAAAATTGAAGGCTTTTATGACACCTGTTATGCACAAGGACTCACTGGTACTCAAGGCGTCATTATTCCCGCATCTAATGCAGGAGACTTAATGCTGCGAAGCGATGTGCAACTGGCGATAAAAGATAAAAAATTTGCCGTCTATGCTGTTGAACATGTGACCCAAGCCTTAGCAATTCTATGCAATAAAACAGTCGGCACACTCAAAAAAGGGCACTACACAAAAAATAGTATTTTGCATAAAGCCATGCTAAAATCAAACTTATTTTGGAAGAACACCACCTCTAGAGGCGAATAAATATGACATCAACAGTAGGTTATATGGGCAATTTACGCACCGTTGCCATTCATTTAAAGTCAAACAGCGAGATAATCACCGATGCCCCAACCGACAACCACGGTAAAGGTGAGGCATTTTCACCAACGGATTTGGTTGCCACTGCATTAGCCAGTTGCATGATAACCATCATGGGCATTAAAGCCGATGATTTGGGCATAGATTTAACCAACACCCACGCAACCATCAGCAAATACATGAGCACTTCTCCACGTCGCATTAGTGAAATTGAAATCGTTATTTACATGAACAAAAATTTTAATGAAGCCATAAAAAGCAAGCTAGAAAAAGCTGCCAAAACCTGCCCAGTAAGCCAAAGCCTGCATCCAGAAACCAAACAAACCCTTAGTTTTGTCTATCCCCAGCAGGAGCAAGAACGATGATACGATGCAAAATTTAGCTATTCTATTTACAGGGTTTTCCCTTTTTTATCTCCCCGTTTTTACCCTTACGCATTTCCAAGACGACTACAAAAATAAAAAAATCGCACGTTTTTTTGGTATCCTATTGATGGGCTGCTTGGCATTATTACAATTCTTACACTTTAACTATTTAACCAAGCAAACAGCGACTGTTGTGAGTGTGTTTTATTTGTGCGTGCTGTTACTGATTGCACCAAGTTTTTACTTCTTTGCACGACCTGTTTTGCAAGCAAAAGATGATTTTAGATGGCTCTATCTTTTGCATTTTACGCCGCTATTATTAATATTTGCTTGCAATAAAAACATGGTCTTCTCCTTGGCCTTTATTATTGGCTCTTTGTATTTGATGTGGTTAGTGAAAACCATTTATGCACTGCGTACCCATAAAAAACAGTTCAAGTATGAAATTATCTTACTGAGCATGGTTTTTATCATTGCTTTTGCTGTATCCTTTGTTGCTTTACTCATGCCTTTTTCACAACAGCTATTTTATGCTTTTTATGCCAGTGCCATTGGCTTGGCATTGTTGATAGTTGCATTGGTGGTTAGCAATAAACCACAAATCACCGACACGGTGTCTCAAGCCGCAATAGAAACCTATGCTGTATCCACCTTGAAAGCAATTGATTGTGAGGCTAAATTGAGAGAACTTGAGCAGCTGATGCAGGAAGATAATTTGTACCAACAAAGAAACCTCGATCGACAAACCATTGCCCATCAATTAGATTTGAGCAACCATCAGCTGTCAGAATTGTGCAACACCAAACTGGGCTTAGGTTTTTCACAGTACTTACGTCAACAACGCATCAACGCCGCTAAGAAACTGCTACTTGCCCAACCCAACGCCTCCGTTTTGTCCATAAGTTTAGAAGTTGGGTTTTCTTCTCAGTCAAATTTTTATGAAGCTTTCAAAGACTTGGTCGGCACCACTCCTGCCAAATATCGCAAGAACTTACTTAGCCCTAAACAATAATAGCTTCACAATCCCATAGGCTAATTTTGTGTTGTGCTTTTTGAAATAGCGAATGAGGCCTTGTTTTTTTAAGGCTTTGACTTGTGGATTATGAGTACTGGATGTGCCTTGGTAATGGGTGACCTTGATGTCGGGGTTAAACCGCAGATGGTAGCCTGCATTTTGGCATCGTTTAAATAAATCAAGGTCTTCAAAATGCAGAATGAAGCCTTCGTCAAATCCTTGAATTTCGTTAAATACAGCAGCTTTCATGGCAATAAAGGCTCCTGAAATAGCTTCTACTGTTTGTATTTGGCTTGGCATTTTTTGCCAATTAAGATTGACTCCTGCAAAACAGGAGCAAATTTTTGCCAATTTTTCCAGTTGGCTGTAGGTTTTTATCGCTCGCCATAGTGTTGGCAAGCGTCTTCTGCTTGCTCGTTGTTCGCTGCCATCTGGATTTTGTACTAAGACGCCACAAATAGCAGTTTTGCTATCTTGTTTTAGTGTGTTGATGGCTTTTTCCACGGTATTTTTTTGACAAAAACAATCGGGATTTAGAAAGACAAGATACTGTGCTTTGGTTTGTTTTGCGGCAAAATTACAACTGCTACCAAAGCCTTTGTTGTCTTTTTTGTAGAATTTTTTTATCTTCGCATGGTCGTCCACCAAAGTCATGGAGTCATCTGTTGAATTATTGTCAACCAGAATGATTTCATCCACACTTTTATCCTGCAAAACTGCCGTGATAACATCCTTTAGCATCTTTCCTGTATTGTAATTAACGATAATAACGGCTATTGTTAATTTTGACATGGGTCTTGTCGATTATTTATCTGTTTTGCAAAACTGCCACAGATCTGGCCACAGCTCCATGGCTTGTGCCACTGCTTTGAGTTCCTTGCGGGTTTGTTCTACGCAGGCTGATTCATCCAAATTTTTGTCCCAGCCATGCAATAACGGCACATCATTTTGCAGGACCGCTTTACCATTTGCCTCGATTATTTCACGTACATCTGCTTGCCAATAGACAGGGGCATCTTGGGATTTATCCATCTGTTCTTGCATGGATAGAACCATGTCTGAGCGAATTTGTGATAAGTATTCTTTGAGTCGATTGTGGATATTTTTATCACTGGAGTCAGCCAATCCTTGAACGTATTTGGCTAATGTTTTGAGGCGTAAACTGGCATCTATGGCATCGGTACTTTGTAACATTGTTAGGGCATAGTCGGCTACAAACTTGTTGAAATTTGGGGTATGGGCAATGTGATTGCTGCTGCTGCGGTCGCGAATACTGGTTTGTATATGACCTAACATAACAGGAAAGTGCAGCGATACTTGGTTAGGATAACAAAATAAACTCAATGCGTTAAAAAAATGATCTTCAACCCGTCCATGCGGTACGGCAAATGGCATCATACTTGAATTATCAATCGCTGATGGGGCAAAGCGTGTGAGGGCTAAAAACTCGTAATTCGCTGAATAGTGCATCAAATGTGAGGCTTCGATATTGTCTAAATAAGTCTCGCGTGATTTCCAAAATTCTTTTTTTTGTTCGCCTTCAAGATAATAGAGCCAGTAGTTACTATTTGAACGTGGTGAGCCCCACGTGCCATTGCCCGTACTTTTGATGATGGAGTTTGAATTGATGCGTTGCAATTGTATAAGGTTTAAATTTTCAATTGGTTTAAATTGACAGTCGCTAGTCACCAGCCAATTGCCGACCGATTGTCCACAGACATTGAGCATTTGGCTTAATATATCTTGTTCGTATTCGATGGAGGTTTCGCGAATATCAGACAAACTCAAGGCAAAACCGACATTCAACTGGCTACTTTCATCCAAATTGATGCGGTTGTCTTCTTTATTTGTAAGACGTGGCTCAAAAATATAATCGTCATCAAAAAATAAAAACTTCTTGCCTGCATTGTTCAGCAAGGCATAATTCCATACTCGCCCACCAGTAAAAGCTTCTTTTTTTGGACTTAATAACCAGTCGATGGTTGGTACATCATGCTTAAACTCACGTTTTAACATGCGAATAAATTGCACTTGCCATTTGCTACCATAAAAATTTATGTTTAATTCTTTTTTGAAGCTTTTGCAAATGTCTTCCAATTCTGCTTCGAGTTTTTCCGAACTGGAGTCATCATAAACTTGCACTGGAATTTTGGTATTGTGTTTGTTTTGGTAACCTAGTAATGATTGCAATAAGCGAGCTAATTGCTTGGGACGGTTGCAACTGCGAATAACAATGCCCGATGAGTTAATTTTATTTTGTGGCATGCCTTGCGAGAGCTGCTGCAAAAAGGTTTTGTCTTCTTGTAATAGCTCATTATTGATAAGGTATTTGGTGACCTGCTCGATTGCTTGCACTTGGTTTTTTAATTCGGGCAAGGCTTGTGAAATACTGATAATATGTTGATCCAATGGTTTAAAGTTTTGGCACACACTTAAGGCTTGTAAAACTTGGTGGGTCATGACGTGATTTTTGCCTGTTTCACGATTCATGAAAACCAGTTCATCTTTGGCCAATGGTAAGGCAACACCTGCCACTGAGGCATAGATTTTTTCATTCTTCTTTACGCCTTGGGCGAGGGTTTGTTGTCCGAAATTAAACTCGAATTCCATTAATTATCTCTTTTGAAAAAAAACCGAATAATTTTACCTAAAAAACGATGAGATAGCCATGCTTGTTGTTCTTTTAATAAGGCATTGTGTTTGTTTGCTAGATAGATGTAGTCTTTTATGGTTTTATTGTAATGTTGATAGACGCTTTGCTGGCTGTCGGCAAAAAGATGTAAATCACTGATTTGTGGTAACTTATTGTGCTCTTTTGTCGCAATGACCACATAGTAAACTGGCTTAATGAATGCTTGATTAGTTATTAACTCATCATCAGAAAAAATGTCTGTGCCGTATTTATGCTTGTTTTGAGCATCAATTTTTTCTAATACCGAATGAAATGCCAAACTTTGAGCATACCAACTTTGGTGCTGCCAATGTTTATCGAGCAGCGTTTTAAATTCCTGCTTGTACAGTTCTTTAACATGAAATTCATTGCTGAAATCCTGCTCATCACTGTAGTGTTTTTTATCGGGCGTGGAGATGATGATGATGCCATCCTCCTTCAACACCCGATTAAATTCTGCTAGCATTTGTTCTTGTTCGGCGAGATGTTCTAAGGTTTCAAATGAAACAATTACATCAAATTGATTGTCGCTGAAGGGCAATTGTGTAACAGATGCTTGCTGGAAATTGGTATTTTTTTGTGGGTATCGGCTTGTTGCATGAGCTATGCTCTTTTCATCTATATCAACGCCTTCGACATTTTTAGCATAAGCTGCCAATAATGAGCTGCCATACCCTTCACCACAAGCAGCGTCTAAAACCTGTTTGTTTGCAACCAAGTTTTTAGCAAAAGCATAGCGATGGAAATGTTCGTACCAAATTTCACGCACACATTCTGGCGTAAAGCGTTCGCCAGTAAATTCTAAAGTTTTGTCATCAGCCATAATTATTCATCAGCTGTTGGAACACGCTAGAACTATGCTTTTTAATTGTTTGCATGATTTCTTTTCGTAGAGCTTTATGCGGGTTTTCTTGGATAAATGTGGCAATAAGTTCAGCATATTTTGGGTGCTTAACAAGTAATCTCTGCATGGTATTTGCACTGGGTTGTAAGCCAAAATCTGCAAAACTTTGGTTACCAATATGTGCCACATAGGCATTATCACAAATCACGTTTTTTAAGCCTGCCTGACTCACACGCATGGAATAATCATTTTCTTCACCGTAGCCATGGCCAAAATGTTGATCGTCAAAATATCCCACTTTTTCTTTGGCTTGTTGACTGATGAGCATACAAAATCCAACGGCGGTTGGTATTTGTGGGTAGTGCGGTTGATGGAAATTAAAAAGCACTTCGCCCAAAGCATCAATGGCTGATGGAATGGGATTGTTGTGTAATGTTTTTGGTAAAGAACAAATTTCTGCATTATTTGACCACGTCGTTGCCGTGCCTAAATGGCGGCAATTAGTCGCACATTGTGTTAGTGCTTGCACCCAGTTTTTACTGACAATGGTATCAGAATTGAGTAAAATTGTGTGATTTTGACTCAGTCGCAGACCTTCATTGGCCGTTTTTACAAAACCTTGGTTATTGTCATGTTGAATAAAGTGCCACTTGTTTTTGGTTGCCATTGCTTGGCAATAAATTTTTACACGTTCATCTGTTGAGGCATCATCAATAAGTGTGATTTGCAGCCCTGATTGGTGCAATTCTAGGCTTTGTAAACAATTTTGCAATGCGTTGTAGGCATTGTAGATTGGGATAACGACATCAATCACTTAAGAAACTATTCTGGCATTTCAAAATCTGGATATTCTTCTAGTAAAAAAGCTATAAGCTCATCGGCTCTTTTTTCATTGCCTTGTTCTTGTGCTTCTTTAATTGCTTCATAAAGTTTCTCGACTGTTGGGTAAAATAAAGCAATCCCCATTTTATTTTCCGCTGTTTTCTTAGCTTCCTCTATACTTAGTTGATCCGCTGTTTGAGTTGCCGTTCTCTTAATAGTAACATCTTTGCTTTTGTCATTTCTATTTTTTTTCTGTACTTTGACTTCGCTTGAGTCATAATTAACCACTTCCGCATTTGATACACGGGTATTTTTCCAGATTAATGCCGAAGCAAAGAGTACGATTGCCACACCGGCTATTAAGATAAGTGTTTTTTGTTTTTGCATTGCTAAACCTTTAAAATTGATTGTGGTATTAGAACGTCATTCTACACTTTAGTTCTAAAATTGTGCATTATAGGGGAATTTAGGTGAAAATCCTAATCTGTGGGTATTTTTCTACCTAATCCCATGAAGTTTGTAATTGAACCACGCCTAATTCTTGCGTTTGAGCGTGAATTCTTAACTCCAATTCTTGCGTATCTATTAAACGCAAACATTCTGGGTCCATTGCATGAACCTTTATAATATAGTCTGCTGGTAATAGTTTTATGTCTTGTAAGGTGATTTTGTATTGGTATTTATCTGGTGCTAATTGTTTTACTTTTGGGCTATGTAAATCTGATATTGTCCCATACATTGGGAAATCACCCTTCATAATACCAAAGGCTAGACCAGGCGTACGTTTATCGGGTGAGAAAACATCCACCAAAATAACTAAATCATCATGGGTTTCTGCCTGCTGAATGGGCAAGCCTTCTGCATTAAGTACTACCGCATTAACTACATGGTAATTCGTTACATCTTTACTGGCATCTGCATTTGTACAATTTTTGTTCTCATAAAAGCTTTGGTACTCTTGAGAGACTAAAAAAGAATCGCCTTGCTTTTTTATCTTGCCCGATTCCAACCAAATGGCTTTTTTGCATAATTTTTGCACATGGTACAAACTATGAGAAACCAAAAGTAAGGTGCCACCATTTTTTAAATACTCATCTATCCAAGCGATACATTTGCGTTGAAAATCGGTATCGCCTACGGCTAAAACTTCATCGGTGATCAGCAAATCAGGTTTAGTGACTGTTACCACTGAAAAACCTAATCTGACCACCATGCCTGATGAATAGGTTTTTACAGGTTGGTCGATATAATCACCAATATCAGCAAAATCTATCATTTGTTCAATTTTTTGCTTTATATCAGTGGTCGACATGCCTGATAAAGCCGAAGACATTTTTAAATTTTCTCGTCCTGTGTAGTCAGGATGAAAACCTGCTCCTAATTCTAGCAACGCACCTATTCTGCCCTTCACTTCAACCGTGCCATTACTTGGCTTAATGACTTGAGAAATGATTTTCAACAAAGTACTCTTACCCGCTCCATTTTTGCCAATTATTGCCAGTGATTCTCCTTTGTTTACCGTGAATGAAATATCCTGTAGAACTTCATTCACATCACTTAATTTGACCTTAAATAATAATTTTAGCAGTGCTGAAAATCGCTGTTTTGCGGTATTGACATGCGGATAGGATTTACCAATTCGACTGACTTTGACTAAGACTGACATGATTAAATAAAATCCTCAAATCGTGCTGACAGTCGAATAAATATCTTATTTGCCAACCACAGTAAAACCAGAATAACTAGCGTTACGCCAAACATTGACCACCAGTCAAGTTGTTTATCCGTTAGCAAGGCTGTATGAATAAATTTTATTGGAATGAAAATTGGATTAAGGAGCATGATTTTTCTTATATAATCTGGCATTAGGGTGACAGAATAAACAATTGGCGTCATAAAAAACCATAAAGTCATGACGGTTGTCATTAAATGAATGGTATCACGGATGTAGATTTGCACTGCAGCTAATACCAAGCCTAGTGCCAATGCGAAAAGATAAAGCTGTACCAGCGGAAGCAATAGTAAAGGAATGGCAGCATAATTAAAATCTTTATTAAACAATACCAAGGCAATCAGCACCAAAATGTAACCCAAAACATTCAATAGAAAAGTCGCAGATATGGTCGCGACCACAGGAATACGAAAATCCAGATTGACCTTACCAATTAAGTCTTTTTTTTCTAAAACCGCAGGTATGGCTTTCAGTATAGATTCACTAAATGCCGTCCACGGCCAAAATCCCAATGCAAGGTAAACGATAAACCCAATATTTTCACTTTCAGGGAATTTTGCATGAAAGATACGTTCAAAGACAAAGGCATAAATTAACAAAGTTAAAATAGGTTGGATAAAAACCCATGACACACCTGTAATATTTCCAATATACTTGCTGTATATCTCCCGTCTAAAAAAATAGGCAAACACTTTTAATTTATTTTACTATATCTATCTCTTATAGATGCTATTGCCGCTTCATTTACCTCAATAGGATCTTGAGTAATTGAAATAATTAATGAATTATAATCTTTTTCTAGCTTAATTTGTCTGTATTTAGCCAATATTTTATTTTTAACATTTTCAAAAGGAATTGGTTTTTCAGGATTTATTTTTGTTATATTTATTATCACAAATCTTTTTTCTTCAATATTATAGACCTCAGGTATTAAACCAATACTATTGTGCTCTGATAAAATATCAGACAGGATTTTGTTAGTTTCATTATATCGAAAATTATCAATGTGTTTTTTTATATTGATATCTTTGTAGGTATCTGATGCGTTGGTAAGTATATCTTTAAAAGTCAGTTTTTTTGATTTTAATAAGTTCAAAATCTGCTTGGCTCTTTTCTCTTTTTCTTGCTTGTTAAGAGATGTAAAATTTAAACCAATTAATTTAAAATTGTAGCTTTTAGGAGTTGAGTATTGACTTAGATTTATATTGTAATCTTCTTTCGCAATATCTAATAAATCATTATCTTTAATTTTAGACTTAACACTTTCAATTACCAAGCCAACAATTTCTTGATTTTTATAATACTCTTCGATTTGTTTATATTTTGTTTCATCCAAAGCAGAAAATGAATTACCATAAACTTGTTTGAATTTATTTTCAGCTCTTAATTTTGCTTTATTATTTATAACCGAATAGTCTAATTTTAGATTTTTTTTAGCATAGTTGACAACATGAAACATATTAAGGATGTTTTGTAAAGTATGGTCAAGTCTTTCAATACTAGTAAAATATCCTTTCCTATCATTTGGTGGAATAGTGAAGGCAAAAGCATCAATATCTTCACTGGTTACGCTGATATCTCCTTGCTTAATTAAAGTGCTACTGTTTGCAAAGTTTGCAAAAAGTAGCACTACTAGCAATAATTTAATATTATTGAACATTTGTGCTTACCAGTACAGCACAATTTGGCGTATTCCAATCAACGCATTGTGAAGTAGAAAAATCTGCAGGATCTGCGTGTATTATATTAATATAATAATCTTCATTTTTATTTAAAACGCATTTAAAACTAACTGGATCAGTTGCATAAGTAGACCAAGCTATTTGGTGAGGAAAAGAGCCAGTGTTTGGGAAATAGCATTGTGCTCCTAAATCAGCATTAAATACACCAGGGCATTTACTAATTGCTATGGTAGTATTTGCTGGTGGTCTTAAATTTGGTGACAAAGCCTGCCAAGTTGCCCTTAAATTGTTATTACCTGTATTAAATTTTAGAGCAATATAATGTCCTCTACTAATAAAAAATTCAGAGGCAGCACTAGAGCCAGGCCACGAGGAAACTGAATTTAAATCGGTAAAATTCTCTGGGTCGTGATCTTCTTGAATTGAAGAAATTCCATTTACAGGGGCTGGACAATTTCCTGTTTGGGTGTTGACTGTTACAGTAGTTGAAACTAAACTTGATGCAGCCGTACCATTGTAACAACGCATGGAATAAGTGCTTGTTGTTTGTAGATTTGACAAAGGTATTGAATGGGTTCCGATAGTTAAGTCTGCAGTAGTTAAGATATCCCCACTCCATGCACCTGATTTGCTACACTTGGTCGCATTAACACTACCAATAGTGTAATTAATTGTAGTACTTCCACCAGGGTTGACGCTGTTATTTGTTGAGCTAAGGGTGACCGTAGGTGCATTTGGTTGCACTTGCGTGGAGCACGAACCTCCAAGTGAAGCTGAAAATTCCGCCTGTGTACTTGAGGTTGTCGCCAAAACATCCCCTGTAGAAGTTTCAACCGATAGTGAAGTATTGTCCTTTATAGGTATAATTATCGTTGCATTATCACTTGTAACAAGTTTAATTTTTTTATTTTGTGCATTTAAATTAATTGAAAAAATTAATAGTAATGATAAAATTTTGAAGTTCATATTGTTCTCTGTGTTCTGTGTTTTTTCGAATTATACAGGAATGATTGTTAAAAAAACGTTTCCTAAGAGTAAATAATATATTTTAACTATTTTATTCCCTAATTCCCATAAAGAATTCACAATTAGAGCAGAACCTCATAATTCTTTAACACACCTAAAACGTAAGTCAGTTATAACGATTCTTAGCTTTATTAAAGGCTTGCACTCTCATTGCGATCTCTGATAACGGAATTTGGGATTATCTAAATATCCACGTTAATATTGGAATTTTCATAAAAAAATGGGCATCAATTGATGCCCATTTTTTCACTATTGAAAGATTATTTGCTGTGATTATTGACCACTAGAAATAGCTCTTCCGAATCTGTGATTAAACAAACCAGCATAATTAGCTAAAACTGTACCTTCAGCTTTTGATAAGGTACCATTAACATATTGCTGAACAGCAAAGCCAGCCATAGGCAAACCGCCATAAATATGAGAAACACCTAATAAATCAGGACTTGCGTTTCCTCTATTTGTTGTTTGAGCAAAGGCAAAATTAACCCAACCATGTGCAAAGTTTGCAGTATTTGGCAAAGTTAAAGTATGCTTGTTATTTGAGAAGAATATATTAGAATGTGTATCCCCATGATCAAAATTCATGACATTAGCTTCCCAACAAAATACTGGCAAATCGCCATCTGGTGGTGGAGGAGAAATTAAACCAATTGTTACATCAACTTTTTTCTCTTCTTGATCCCAAACATTGGCAACAAACTCTTCACAAGCTCCATTTGAAGTGATTTTCTTAGTAAACGGTAAAACAGGTGAATTACCTGCTCCTGCTCTAAAATCATCAACATAGTAAGCTTTAGTAGGGAATGTAACAACATAACTTGTTGTTGCATGAATGCTTGAAGTTAATTCATACTCAGCATATAACTCATTACGCATAAACGGTGCACTAAATGCTTCAACAGCACGTGGCCACCATGTATGCATTACACCACCACCTAAGAATACATCACTATCCGCTGTATTAAAGATAGGATGAATTTCACCATCATTTAAGTCAGGAGATACCCTGCCAGGGAATGTGTGTCTTGTTATAGTTGACCAACCATTAATTGCACGAGCATTGTATGCTACATCAGTACCATTTGCTACATTGATAATTGAAGCTGAACCAAAAATACCACCAGACATTGAGGCAACGTCATCTACTGGTGCCCATACTTGATCTTGCCATGCTGCATCAACATTAGCACATCCAGTTGGTGTTCCAGCTACGTGAGTAACCCAACCTTCAGGATCTGATCCATGAGCAAAGTTACCTTCTTCAATAACTTCAAAGTGACCTTCTCTTGAACGGATTAAATCTTTGCTAATTGGATCGCCGCCAGCTTCATAGAAATATGGCAAAAACTCTTGACCACTCAAGGCATTAGGTGATGTACAAGTGTGATCATTTGTTAGTAATTTACCGCTTAACTCACCTTCATGACCTGGTACAGTAGATACTGTAGGTACAAGTGCCGCAGTCCATACATCATATGCTGATAAGTACAAGTTAAAATCGAGTACCTCACGACTATTTTTGCCTTCAAGGAAACGCACTTTAACTACTTTTGCCCATTCAGTTGTATTAACAATTGAAATCAAAGTATTTAATGCATCACCATCTGCATTCTCATTAACTGTGTAGTAAGGGTAAATTAATACTTGACCTACACCGTCGTTATTCATATTAATTGCAGCATTTGAGATGCTTGATAAACCAGCTATACCAGCTAATCCAGCAACCACTGCAGTTGTTAAATTTTTTCTTTTCATTTTAAAAAACTCCTAATTATTTAAATATACAGGGCTATATTTTTTATATTTCACGCATTATTGTGCGAAATCTTTATAGCAAATTGGATGATACGACAATAGTTTCTCTATGACAAGTATAAACTTAAAAAAATGTTATTATTTAGTAAAATAGGCTAAATTCTTGGTCTTACTAACTTTTCTATTGTTTAGTTCTAGGAGCTTGTTCTGTTTACCCATGGTTTTATTTAACTCTACTTTTGTACTACATACCATGTGTTATTAGATAAAATCCATTTTTCACTTAATGGTGTCTCTACCTCCATATCTTGTTTTGCAAAACCGCCCAAATGGAACTTGTACTTATATTTTATTAACATTCGTACGACACATAAATCTGGTTTTTCACATTGTTTTTTGTCTATTTTCATTCCCTTCCATTCTAGTTTTGCTGTACTTAGTGTCAGCATAAACGCTTCTTTAGAAATTAGTTTTTTGTAACCAGGGGTGGTAAATTCGTAGGCTTTATCGAATTCTTTGTTTATTTTGTGTTGCCAGTAGGCCTTTACTCGGTTTTCAAGTTTGCCGCTTTCATCGGGCTGACAGGCGGTTATTAACAATGTCGTGGCGATTATTAATAGTATAAACTTTGTTTTATTCATTGTTGTTTTTCTCTTCGTTGTTGTTGGTTTCATTGTATTGTGCGTCTTGTGGGTTGTTTTTGCCTGTGTATTTTAAGTAGCCTTCGTATTTTTTTCCAAAGGGCACGATGGGCTTTAAACCTTTGAACTGTTTGGCGTACTCTTTTGTGAGTTGCTTGGCTTGTTCTGGGTTTTCGATGACTGTAGGCGTTATGAGTACTATTAACTCTGTACGACTGGATGAACGGCTGTTTTGCCCGAACAAACGTCCTAAACCTGGAATTTTGCTTAAAATTGGCACACCCGATCTGTCTTTGGTGCGATTTTCGCTGATTAAGCCGCCCATGACGACTGTTTCGCCACTTTGGATAGCGATTTCTGTTTTTATTTTCCTTTGTGAGATGGTTCTGTTTTGTGAGATTGGATCGACATTTTTGGATGGCACGCTCACTTCTTGGTTTAATTCCAAATAGACCAGTCCACCTGGGTTAATTCTGGGTTTAACTTCTAGGGTGATACCTGTTTGTCTGAATTGTACACTGCTTCTTTGCAGCCCATTGTTGCCAATCGTGCCATCTCCTCCAGTAAAACCACCGTTGAAACTGTTGGTGACAACGGGAATTTCATCACCGACATTTATGTTGGCTTCTTTGTTGTTTAAAACTAAAATAGATGGTGTTGATAATACGGTGACATTACCGGTGGAATTGAGGGCTTCGATATTGGCTTGTACATCGTGTCCTTTTAATATGTAGGATAAGGTTCCACCAACTGGATCAGCTCCGAGTATGGCTGAGGCGGTATCGGTTATGCCGCCCAGTCTTCTGCTACCGCCTGTTGTTACCGGTGGTGGGTTGGCTGCTCCTTCAAATTTCCATTGCACGCCAAATTTGTTTTCTTCGGATAAGGATACTTCGATTATTTTTGCTTCTATCAAGACTTGTAATGGTTCAACGTCCAAGCGTGATATGGCTGACATAATGGCATCGTACTCTTGAGCGTTGGCACTGATGAGCACCTGGTTGTTTTCTTCAACTGCGGTAAAACTGACGCCTTCTTTGTTGCTGCTTGAGCTCGTTTTGCGTATGCTTTTAGATTTTTTGTTCTTTGAGCCAATTTCTTTGCCTTTTAAACCTGGTGCCACTTTGCCTGAACTGTTTTTACGAGAGCTTGTTCTCACTCCTCCGCCGCCGCCA
>CAZQMH010000013.1:0-18251 GCA_964594435.1 uncultured Alcanivoracaceae bacterium | reverse complement strand
AACTCACACCGTCATTCCTGCGTAGGCAGGAATCTCTATGGTGAAGGGCTTTATATTTACCAACCATTGTAATTATTATAGATGAGATTGCCGCTTTCGCGGCAATGACGGTAGGTGTGAGCAGTTACTTTTGGGTAAATTTATTCGGCATAAGCACGTCGTGAATTGATGTCGTATTTGGCTCCTTCACCTAAAACATGCACTTTCATGCCAATAAGGGTGAGGTTTTCTCGGTGTCTGGCGTCGTGCATTGAGGAATGGGTCAGCTCGGCGGGATCGACGACGGTGATAGAGCCCTCGCCAACCACTTCAAAAACACCTTCTGGGTTGATAAATGCGGCAGTATTTTCATCAATACCAATGCCAGAAATAAACGGATTGTAGGACAGGGCGGTCATTAAACGACCAATTCTGTCACGTTGGCGGAAATGTTGGTCAACAATAAGCTTATTGGTGAGACCTAAACCAGGAGCCATGGTTGCACCGTCTTCGGTCGGTGTTGGACCTGGTTTGCCACCTGCTATCATGTGTTCGGTGACGATGGCTGCTCCTGCTGAAGTGCCTGCGACATGAATACCTTTGGCATTGAGCGAACGTATTAATTTGGCAACAGGTGTGCCGCCGAGAATAGTGGACAATCGCAGTTGATTACCGCCGGTTATAAAGATGCCCGTGGCTCGTTTGAGTTTGCCTTGAATACGGTCTTTGAAGCAATCTTCACGTTCATCTACCCGAATATACATGGCTTTGCCACCAAGGCTTTCAAAAATTTCCACATAACGAGAACCCGTATCTTCGAGTTGTGAAGCGGTTGGGATAATTAAAATTTTAGCTTTATCGGCTCCTGACAATTGCCAAAATTTTCTTAAAATGACCATTTCGCCTTCTTTGTCTTCGGCTCCACCAATTGGAATTATCCAACCACGGTCAATATTTTCTACGCTTTGTGAACGACTCATAAATTTTATCTCGTATTTTTTCTGTTATTATTTCTATTGTTTTGCTTCAAAACCGCCAAATTTCAGGGTTTTGTGATTTTTTTTGTGCCATTGCCCTAATGCCATGACGGATTCTATGTTGTTGTGGTGGTCTAAAATAATTAAATCAGCATCGTTGCCAATTTTTATTTGCCCTTTGTGCGCTAACTTGAGCAATTGTGCCACGTTACTTGTGAACGGTGCAATGACATCGCTCAAGTCTGTGTTTTCATCCAACAGTTGTTTAATAGTGTCTGCCAACAAACTGCATTTACCATAATCTAAATGCAATAACTCACCTTGAGCGTTAAATTCGGGCAAACAGCCGCCGCCATCGGATGAAATGGTAAACTTTTCAGCATCTAAGCCTAATTTTTTGTAGATTTTAAAAGCAGTTGCGGCAGAATATTCATCTTTATTATCCGTTGCGGGAAAGGCTGTTATGTCAATATTTATGCCTTTTTTGCTTAATTCGCAGGCTTGTTCAAACAGGGCGATATTACGGTTGCAATGGGTCGGATTGAGAACACGAGCTGGTATTTCTGTTTCTTGCAAAAGTCTTTGAATTAAATCAAGTTTGCGCGTGCCGTCTCCTAAATGAAAATGCACAATGCCCGCTTTACCTGTCATTAAACCAGCGACATGTGCATCACCAGCAATACGAGCAATTTCGGCAAAAGTAGGTTGTGAGGAACGGTGATCAGAAAGTGCCAATTCACCAACCCCAATGATGGGTTCGATGTGAACAATATCATCTCTCACACCACCGCACAGAGTGGTTGGCGGAATATGGTAGCCGCCCGTGTAACACCACGCACTTAAACCTTCTTCCCGTAGTGCATAAACTTGAGCGACTAAGGCGGAAGTTGTGCGAGTGGTGTCATCAGTGCCAAGCAGTCCAATCACGCTGGTTACTCCAGCTTTGGTGTATTGTGAAAGATGCAAGGCGGGTACTTTGGTTTTAAAACCCGCTTCTCCACCGCCGCCTGTGATGTGTGCGTGAGCATCAATCAAACCTGATGTCAGTCTTTTTCCCGCAAAATCTTCGCAACTGGCAAGTAGCTTTTTATCGATGTCAATTTTTTCAGAACTGATGGCAACAATTTTTCCCGCAGCCACTAAAAGATTGCAAATTCCAAGTGATTTTGGAGCGTAAATATCAACATTATTTAATAAGTGTAGCATAAAATTCAGGCAAATTCCTTTTTAACTTGGGCAAAGGCGTGCAGGGCTTTATCCAAATCAGTGCGTGAGTGAGCCGCTGAAATTTGCAAGCGGATGCGAGCCTTGTCTTTGGGAACGACAGGAAAACTGAAGCCAATGCAATAAATACCGAGTTCTAAAAGCCTGTCTGCCATGTTTTTGGCTAATTTGGCATCGTATAACATGATAGGCACGATAGGGTGAACCTCGCCACTGACATCGAAGCCAAGTTTGACTATTTCACTTCTAAAATAATGTGTATTGACATTAAGTTTTTCTCGTAATTCGTTGGATTTGTTGATTAATTCAAACACTTTAATGCCCGCAGCAACCAAAGGTGGTGGTAGAGTATTAGAAAACAAATAAGGACGTGAGCGTTGACGCAAGAGGTCAATAATTTCTTTTTTACCCGAAGTAAAGCCGCCAGAACCACCGCCAAGTGCCTTGCCAAGAGTGGAAGTGAAGATGTCGATTTTGTCTAAAACACCGCACAATTCGGCAGAACCTCTGCCTGTTGGGCCAGTAAATCCTGTTGCGTGCGAATCATCGACCATAACCATGGCATCGTATTTTTCAGCCAAGACAACGATTTCATCTAATTTTGCAATCGTGCCATCCATGCTAAAGACACCATCGGTAACAATCAGCCGAATTTTTGCCTCTTGTGCTTCAATAAGACAGTGTTCGAGCTTTGCCATATCGCTATTTTTGTAGCGAAATCTCTTGGCTTTGCACAATCTTACCCCATCAATTATCGAGGCGTGGTTGAGTTCATCACTGATAATGGCATCTTCTGCGGATAAAATTGTTTCAAACAAACCGCCATTGGCATCGAAACACGAAGAGTATAAAATGGTGTCTTGTGTACCTAAAAATTGACTGATGCTGTTTTCAAGTTCTTTATGTAAATCTTGTGTGCCACAAATAAATCGCACCGATGCCATACCAAAACCATGGGTTTTTAAGGCGTTGGTTGCCGCTTGGATAATGTCGGTGTTATCGGCAAGCCCGAGATAGTTATTGGCACAGAAGTTGATGACTTTTTTGTCATTGGGTAAAGTGATATGAGCCGACTGCGGCGAAGTGATAATGCGTTCATCTTTGTACAGCCCTGCATTATTGATTTCTAACAAGGTATTTTGTAACTGTTGCTGGGTTGATTTATTCATGATTACGGTTGATGACTTTGCCAAAAAGTGTCATTTTAGCAAATTATTCTTTTAACAGTAATTTTTTTAAGGATAAAGCTGCAAAATGCGTTGGATTAATGAGACTTATGCCAGTATTTTAACTTTGTTTACATTCTCTTTGTTTCAAACGTTGTTATTCTAGTTTAGAATAAAGCACTTACACTAAACTACACAAATAAATAGGAGTTAAAAAACATGCGTATAGATATGTTAAATAATATTTTAAATGAGCTCAATAGTTCATCTGCTGATGTCGAAGCATCGGCAATTATTTCGACCGATGGTTTGATTATGGCATCACAATTGCCATCCAGTATCGATGAAGACAGAGTAGGTGCCATGAGTGCTGCCATGTTGTCATTGGGTGATAGAACGGCTCAAGAATTGGAGCGAGGTAATTTAGACCAAGTATTGATTAAAGGTTCAAATGGCTATGTTTTGATGGTTAAAGCGGGTGAGGATGCAGTTTTGACGGTTATGGCAAAAGCCAATGCAAAACTGGGCTTGATATTTTTGGATGTGAAACGTGCAGCGAAAAAAACATCAGAATTAATATAACGTGGAGTCGATTATGAGCGAAGTAACACTGAAATATTACGATGGTCATTCCGATGCACGGGTTGTTTTAGATGAAGAAGTTCCTTATCCAGAAGGGAAGTTGATTGTTTCTCGAACCGATGTTGAAGGTAAAATAACCCATTGCAACCAAGCCTTTGTGGAAATGTCAGGTTTTCAAGAAGATGAACTCATTGGGCAACCACATTATATCTTACGCCATCCTGATATGCCAGCAGCGGCTTTTAAGGATTTGTGGGACACGGTAAAAACAGAATCCAAATGGAGCGGATATGTAAAAAACCTGCGTAAAGATGGTAAATATTATTGGGTATATGCGGTTGTTGTGCCAAATATTAGGCAAGGAAAGCTTGTTGGTTTTGCCTCGGTGCGACGCAAGCCCTCTCGTACAAAAATCAACGAATGCAGAGATTTGTATAAAACGATGTTAGCGGAGGAAAAAGCATGAGATTTATAATGACAGTTAGTCCAGATTTTTCACCCGATTATATTGCTGGATGGTATATTTTTAATACCTGGCTACAAAACCAAACCTCACAAGCCATTGGTTTAGACTTGTATGATTCTTTTGAAAAACAACGCCAAGACATCAAAGCCGATAAAATAGATTTAATTTATGCCAACCCTTATGATGCTTCTATGCTTATTCGTGACAAGGGTTTTATTGCCATTGCAGCCCCTTTAAATACATCGGATGAAGCCATGATTTGTGTCCAACATGAGTCACAAGTGAAATGTGTTGAAGATTTGAAATCAGGTTGTACTATTGCTCAAGCCGATGACCCAGAGGTCAACACTTTGGGCATGATAATGTTAGAACCTGCTGACTTATCAGCAGAAAATATTTCTATTTTAAAGCTCGAAAACTATGTAATGGTGGCAAAAAATTTATTGAACAATACGGCAGATGCGGGTTTTTTCCTCAAAGACGCTTATGATGACATGTCTAAGTTTTTAAAGAACCAAGTTCGTCCAATTATCACCTCCGAAATCTCAGTGATTCGCCATTCTTTTTTGGTCAGTCCGCGATTTTTAGAGAAATCTGGTGTCAGTGAAGCCGATTTTAGAAAACTACTTGCTCAAATGCACGATGATGCCAAAGGCAAAACAACATTAGCCTCTTTGGGGTTTGAAAAGTGGGAAAATCAAGACCATGAAGATGCTGAATTTATGATTGATTTGATGGATACTTTGGTGTAGTTACGGCCCATTATCATTAATTTGGTTTAAAAAAATGAGCTATTATTTTGCTAAAAATAGATGATTTGTTTTTATAAGTATTTACCTTGCTAAGATTTTCAGATTCATTGCGTGAATCTATTTTGACAAGGTTCAATGCTTCCATGGCGCAATAGAGTGAAAAAATATATCGCTGAGGTATTTTTAGTTGATTTGCTGTTTGGAGCAGAGAAGCTTTTTGTAAAGACCAAAATGCAACAATCTGAATTGCGTGCCCAAATATTTTCAGCTTGGGAAAATTAGGCCAGTTTTTTAATATTATTTTTTTATCTAAATCTGTGTTGACAGGAACTCTTCCTCTGCTCGCTTGTAATGCAGAAAACCAGATAATTCTTTCACTATCTATACTAATGTGAAAGTTGTTTTTATTTGTTTTGCTAGATGTATAATGAAAATCTGTTGAATTAAAAGAGCTTGTTTGAAAGTACTTAAACTCAGAAGTGCTCAAATCATGATAAAATTTCTTTGATTTAAGGTTGTAATGAAATTGTTTTGAAAAAATTTCTAGCTGAATATTTTGTTGATTTGCTTGTGCTTGCGTGATTGCATTAATCATGTGGTGATATAGAAATTTTTCTTTATGCAAGAAGAGATGTTCTGTATTTTTCTTTTTAGTATTTATATCTTTATTTGAACCAACATATCTCTGAGATTTATAATGTTCATGAATGCCATCATGAGTGTTGCTTGAAATTGCATTGAATAAATGGTTATGTTGTGAGTCATTTGAGGATAAATTTTCAGAATTATAAATTTTAGTTTTTGGTATTGTTTTGTGGTATGAGTTTTTGTTAGAGAGCAATAATTGATTTAATATTTCACTAAGATATTTGTTGATGGTTTTAATCTCAATTGGTTTTTTAACAAAAAAGATACCATCTGATTTTTTCAATATGGGTATTTCATTCAGGTAAAGAATAAGAGCAAATTGATTCTCGTTTCTTGAATCTAGAACCTTTAATAATTCAGATGTATTTCTTTCGTAGTCTAAAATGTAAATATTAGTTTTGCTTGACTTTTCTGAAATCATTGCCATTTGGCAAAGTTTTGAATTAAAAAAATAATGCAGACTATTATGGGTCACTGTATCAAGATTATGAAGTTCTACTTGCAGTTTTTTTTATTTGTATTGCTCATTTGTCCCCTTTATTTTTTTTTTTTTTCATGTATCTTACACTAATATTTCCATGTTTTCAACTTGGTATTTGTTTTTTTATAAAACCCAAATTCCGATAGAGAAATCACAATCAGAGCACAGGCCCTTAATACATTTAAGGAAACTCACATGCTAATTTAATTATTCACCGTGATTTAAAACCCGATAATATCCTTATCAATTCCTATAAACAACCCAAAGTCGTTGATTTTGGTATCGCAAAACTAATCAATAAGGATATTTCAGGCTTATTTTATTCAACGGAATGTGATATCGCAGGTATTTGTACAAAATTGGCTCCAAATTTAATTGGGAATATTTCTGACTCTGATAATTCAGGCAATGAAAATGGTGGCGGTGTTTATCTGACAGGTGCAAATACAAGACTAACGATTATTGATGGTAATATTGTTGGCAATAAAACTGGCGGACATGGCGGTGCAATTGCGGCAGAAAATGACGCAACAGTTTCTATCCAAAGAAGCTCTTCGCGGTGTTGGAATCCAGCTCATTGTGTCTTTTTCTCTGCCAATAAAGCAGGTGAACAAAACTTTGGCGCTGGTGGAGCTATTTTTAACAGTTCTGCAACTGTCACGATAAAGCAGGCAACTTTTGAAGACAATCGTGCTGATTTTGGCACAGTGATTTATGCCACAGGACTCAATAGCACGACCACGATAAATAGCAGTATTTTTAACCACAATGGAGCAGGTGGTGGCAATAGCGGCGCCAATGGTTTTTCCGATAATTATGTTATTCGAGCATTATCTGATGCGGTAGTGCATGTGTTAAGTTCAACCATCGCCGACAATGACGTCACTCTTAGTGTTATTGGCATTAGTGCCAGTACAACAGCGTCATCAACGGTCTATTCATCCATAGTTTATGATGCTGCTAGCGGTCCAGTCTTTGCTTTGGGTTCGACTGGTTATTTGACGGATTGTGATTTGGTGCATGAAACGGGCAGCTTTCTTAGCTCAGGAACAAGTTCTGTCGGCAACCCCATGTTTGTCAATAGTGCCAGCAGAAATTACCATATTCAGGTGAGTTCACCAGCCGTTGATGGTTGTGATAACTTTACCCATGCATCAGATATAAGCGATATTGATAATGAATCCCGAGGCTATGATGATCCAAATCATGCCAACACTATTGGTTCTTATGATATTGGAGCGGATGAAACGCTTGAGTCAGATATTATTTTTAAGCATGGCTTTGAACTATAATTTTATTTTCCCGCTTAAAAACTGCCATAGCATAACCCAGTCGCCAATAAAGCTGTAGGCTGGGTAGCTAAAGGTCGCTGGACGGTTTTTTTCAAAGAAAAAATGCCCAACCCAAGCAAAACCATAACCGATAAAAGGTAAGGCAAATAAAAAAGAGTACTTTTTGCTTATAATGGCGATAAAGAGTACGACAATAACGAGAAGTGAGCCAATAACATGCAATCGGCGGCAAATTTTGTTTTGGTGTTGGCTCAGATAAAAAGGATAGAAATCTTTAAAACTGCTGTATTTTCTATCCTTCATGATATTATTTCACCACCTTTAAAAAGCTTTTGCCATCTTTTTTGTTTTTATGAGCCGCCGGTGTTTTGCTTTTTGGTTTGGGGTTTTTGCTCGGTTTTGGTGGATCAGGAAACTCACCTTCATCAGCTTCACCGAACATCATTCCCTGACCATTTTCACGAGCATAGATTGCCAATATGCTATCAATTGGGATAAATAAATTTTGACTGACGCCTGAAAAGCGAGCATCAAATAATACACCTTCATTGATGAGTTCTAGATTTTTAGTGGCTCCGTAGGATATATTCAATACAACTTTACCATCTTCTGCAATGCCATGAGGGATTTGAACGTCCTTATGCTCGGCATTAACCAAAACCAACGGGGTGAAATCATTATCGCTAATCCATTCGTGTAACGCACGAATTATATAGGGTTTGGATGAGTTCATTGAATTAAACCTTAAAAATCAAATCGCATTTCACGTTCTTGTTCTGACACGCTTTGTTTAAAAGATTCTTTACGAAAAATCATATGAGCATAGGTGCGGATAGGTTTGGGTAACTCTTCCCAGTCGATTCCATAATGTTCTAATCGCCATAAAAATGGAGCAAGACAGGTGTCAACCAAGGTCATTTCGTTGCTAAGAAAATATTTTGTTTCAGCAAACAAATCAACTGAAGCATGCAGCTTGGCAGTGAGTTCGTCTCGGGCTTGTTGTTTTTCATCTGGTGTGCCATTTTCAAGAGCATCAATAAAACATAGCCAGTCTCTTTCCATGCGGTAGGTATACAAACGTAGTTTCGCACGAGTAACGGGATCTGGCGGCATCAATGGAGGGTGAGGGTATCTTTCATCAAGGTATTCGGTGATAACGGTCATGCCATAGACTGTTAAATCTCTATCAACCAATGTCGGCGTGGTATGGTAGGGATTAGAGTGAATAAGATCTTCTGGTGGGTTCAGTGGATCGACCTCAATAATATCTAAATTGTGAATATTTTTGGTTTTTAGTAAAAATCTTATTCTATGGCTGTCATAGGCGTCTGCAACGGAATACAATCCCAGACTGCATCTGCCTTTAGTAGGTATTATCACTACTCAATCTCCTGTAATTTTGTTAGAAATAACGTATAATATTATACGACCGCACATTATAACAAAATTTACTATAAAAAAGCAAATTTAGAAGCTTTCATTTGGGTAGAATAAAACAGCATTATAGCTTGAGTAGTTCGAATTCAATAAATTAAAAGTTTTTGAAAGAAAAAAATTATTAAACCATCTTGAAGAATATTAATGCTATAAAACAGGGAGTTGAGCAATTTTTTTCAGCTAAAACCTTAATAGGTGCTTGACTTCATTAAAACAAAATGATATTTTCAAAATATGCGAGGGTTACAAAATTTGAAAATAGGGCAAAAAAATGCAAAAAACAGCAAGTCGAATTAAAAATTATCAACCATTTTTATGGGTTGTGCTATTTTTGGTGGCACCATTTTGTGTGGCAGAAACGTATTCATTGGTTGTTGAGCCTACCTATCCCGTAAAGCAAGGCAAACAAGTTTATGAACCCTTACGAAATTGGCTGAGTCAAAAGACAGGCTATACTATTGAGATTGTAGTTGACAGAAATTATTATTCTTATTGGCGAAATGCTCAAAGCGAAAAGATGCCCGATTTTACCTTTGATGCTCCACATATTGCTTCTTATCGGATGCATAATAATGGCTACACCGCTATTGCTACGACGATAGAGCCGCAGTTTTTTCATCTTATTGCTTTAGATGAACCCAAAAAAGGGCAAAGCGTTGAAGATTTTATGACCAGCAAGAAAATTATTATGCTTCCCAGCCCTTCTTTGGCAACTGTATTTTATAGTGAATGGTTTACCGATCTGTTTTCCTCTCCCAAAAAAGATATTCGGGCACTATCCTGGCAAGAGGCGGTTGAAATTGTTTTTGATGGTATGGCGGATGCAGCCATTGTGCCTGATTGGATTTACAAACTTTATCCAAATTTCGCTTCTTTGAAAAAAAGTAAAAAATTGCCTGGAACAACGTTTTTAGCTTCTCCTAAGGTACCTGATAATGTTGTTCAAGTTATGCAAAAGGCCTTGTTATCTTTAGTTGATGATGAAGCGGCGTATGATGTATTGGTCGAACTCAATACTGAGGGCTTTAAAATTCCCGATACCCAAAGCTATAAAGATTTATACAAATTACTGGATTACTAAGTTATTTCTTTTAAAGCATCTACAATAATGAGTATAATACCTTGCCTAACAATAATAATATATACCACATGACTAAAAAAGACAAAGCCACAACTGAGCGACGTCAGTTTATTCGCATGCCTTTTGTAAGCAGTGTGCAACTGTTTTCAGGGACGGGACTTTGGCAATGTGAGATTATTGATATATCCTTAAAAGGTGTGCTGATTACCAAGCCATCTGATTGGCAGGGTAATGTTTGTGATATTTTTAGATTGTCAATAGCGATGACAAATTCAGCAGATATTAGTATGAATATTGAAATTGTTCATATTGCTGAGGATACTATAGGTGCTCAATGGAATAAAATTGATGTCGGCAGTTTTAGTCGTTTAAAGCGTTTGTTAGAATTGAATACCAAAGAACGCAACCGTATTTTTAAAGAAATATCCTTCCTTTAATCTAGGAGCTTGTGCATGGATGGGTCGTATATTGTGACTTGATTTCTGCCTTGCTCTTTGGATTGGTACAGTGCTGTATCTGCATGATGCATTAGGTTTTGGTATTTGTAGCCCGATGTAGCTGAGGTGGTGATGCCAAAACTGGCAGATATTGTAAAGCTGTAGCCGGTACCTTGTTTGGTTTTGATTGCACAAATAGCTTGACGGCATTGTTCACAAAAAGTGCTTATTTCATCAAGTGATGTGTCGTGCATTGTTATGGAAAATTCTTCTCCTCCAATTCTGGCAAAAATTGCTTTTTCGTTATCGAGATTTTTACACGCTTGGATTGTGGCTTTTATCACCCAATCGCCAATAACATGCCCGTATTTGTCATTCACTTTTTTGAATAAGTCTAAATCAAAAATACAGTAGGCGATGCATTCATTTTTATTTTCAGAATAGGGCAGAATGTCATTCATATAATCACTAATGCCTTTGCGATTAAAAACCATGGTCATATGATCAAGTTCTGAGAGTTTTTTAAACTTTTGCTGTTGTTTTTTTATGCGATAGATTAAGAGTAGAAAGACCATTAATAGTAATGCCATCAATAGCATCAATAACATTTGGTTGGTTTTGGATTTTTCCGATACTATTTTTTCTAGCTCAAGTAGTTTGTTTTTCTGGCTTAGGGCGTTTATTTGAAATTTATTGGCTAAATTTTTGTGTTTAACTGTTTGGTATGCCATAAATTTGGCTAACTTTGTTGTGTAGTATTGGGTTTCTGATTTGTTTTCTTCTATAAGGTATTTGCTTGCTAATTGGTAGTTTTGGGCTGTTAAATAGTAATTGATTAAGACTTTTTGAGCAATTATTTTCTGCTTTGTATTGCCGATTGATAAACTGCTATCTATTGTAAGTAAAGCATATTTTTTTGCATTCTCAGCATCTCCTAGCTTTTCATACAGTTGTGCTAGTCTGCCTATTACCCACTATTTTACACCACTAAAATGGTAAGGTAATCCTTTAAAATCAAACATAACGACTACTCACAGCTACCGTCATTGCCGCGAAGGCGGTAATCTCATAAATGACAATTACAATCTATGGTAAATATAAAGCACTTAACCCTAGAGATTCCTGCCTACGCAGGAATGACGGGGCGAAGTAGTTGTGATATTTTTACGAATACAATATTTGTGGGTAATAGGCAGTCCTAGGAGCTTGTACTCTTTATTGGGATATCTGGATTTGGGATTTTGGTGTTTGAATTATTCTTCTTCGCCTTCATCTTCTCCATCATCCTCGGGCACAAGTCACCAAACATATTCTTGTTTGCTGTTTTCTATGTTTTTGATTAAGTTTTTGGAGATTTTGAGTGTGTCTAACATCTCAATAATATTGGTATTTTGTTTCCTCTTTTTATATATTATTATTTGGGTTTGAGATTTTAATCCTAACAGATTCATTATAATTTTTCCACAATTTTAACTATCTCTTTGTTGAGGCTCGTTTTTATGTAGGGTGGAAATACCACTGTGGTTTTTAGATTTATTGTTGCTTGTTGTATAGTTGCAATACTTGTTTGTATTTTTCTGAGGTAGAAAACTTAGTAAGAGTTTTGTCGCCAGCTATTCCAACTTGCCACAAAACTAAATAACTTGATGCATCAAAAGTTTTGTTACGGAACATGAATTGACTGGCTTCTAAATGCGTACAGCCATACTTTCCAGGGTCGATGCCTAAGTCCGCATATAACCCAAATCCTGATATAGAAATCACAATGAGAGCACAATCTCTTAATGCACCTAAGAAATTGTCAAAAAGCTTAATCACCAATCAGGTGGATTTAGTTTTTGTCAATCCCTTATGCACATCAAGTGCTTGCACTCTTTATTGCGATTCTATATCGAGATTTGGGTATAAGCAATCTTCGGCTGAAACGCCAGGCTCCATATGTGCTTGAAAACCTTCTTTTTTAGCTTGTTTTATTGATTCGTGTGGTGCCCAAGCAAAAACGCCAGGATGTCCATAAAATGCTCCGCATACATTTTTTCCTGCACGTACTTGTTGCATCATTACATCCACCATTTTACGATAGGTAATCATTCTTGAAGTTCCTTCTTGGTAATATTGTTGCAAACTGATAACATTTTTGTTCATGCTTTGTACCCATTGCTCGACAATGTTATTGGATGTTGCGACAAATACAATGTCGGCTTTTTCAATAAAATTACGTGACAATGGCGTGATATGCGAACCCAATGTCATGCCCAAACCTACATTAACTAAACGACCTTTTTTCATAATTCTATACCGGTGTTTGGGTTATATCTCGTGTTATTTCCCAAAGAATTTTTTTGGTATTTTTATTTTTATCCTTAGTGGTTTTTGTTGTGGTAAATCCCAAGTTTAACATCATTGTATTGACTCTTGAGTTTTGTCGATGGCAAAGTCCTATGATTTTAGTTACAGAACTCTCTTTAAAAACTTTATGTATTAACATTTTCATGGCTATTTTTGCGACACCCTGGTTTTGATAAGATTTTTGGATAATGATACCTATTTCAATCGTTGTGGTTAATTTTTGATTCCATAATAATCCAATTAAACCGACTGTTTTGCCAGATTTTTTCATGCTGATAACATAGTAGATGTATTTTGGTTTTTCTTTGTCTCTTTGTTTTAACGCTTGAGCAAAGAGTCTTTGCACTTTTTCTATTGATAAAGGATTGCCAATATAGCACATCAACTCAGCGTTTGTATAAATTTTTTTAAACAAGGGAAAATCATTTTTTGACAGGGGATTTAGGTCTATAAGTTTGGATTCAGATACAGAATTGTTTGATGTATATAGATTGGTCATTGTTTATGCATTTGGTAGAGGTTGAACTTGGTGTTGCTGGCGAGAGTTTTGCAGTTTTTGAAGATTCGTTTGAGTTGTGAATAATAGGGCAGGTGACGATTGGCTATGACGATAAAAATGCCACCTTTTTTGAGTGTAAGTTGTGCTTGTCGGAACATTTGTAAGGCGATATGTGTGCCAATACTGTGCGATTGATGAAAGGGGGGATTGCAGATAATGGCATCGGTGCTATTATTAGCAAATCCATCGAGGCAGTTGTTGACTTGGTAGCGGTGTTTTTGCCAATGTTCACAGTTGTTTTGCATGGTTATTTTGGCAGACTCAATTGCCATAAACGATTCGTCAGTAAATATTATTTGTGCTTGAGGGTAAGTTTTTGCGAGATTTAAGCCAATGATGCCGTTGCCACAGCCTAAATCTATGATTTTTTCGGCGTTTGTTATTTGTGGCAGATTGTTCAGCAAAAATCGTGTACCTATGTCTAGTGAGTTTTTTGAAAAGACGTTGGCGTGGTTGTATATTTTAAAGCCTGTTTTTTCTTGTATATAGGTTTTGGGATAATGGTTTTTAAGGTTGAAGAACTCTGGTTTGAGGAAAATGAGTTTGGCTTTTTTCTTTGCCAGTGATGTTTTTGTGCTGCCGATGTTTTTTTCTAATGTTTGCCACAATGTTTTTGGAATATTTTTGACCATGCCTGCTAGAATTATGCTTGTTTCTTTGCTCATGTATGGCATAAGTTGTTCTATCATGTACATTAAAAAATCAAGGTTTTTCGGTATTTTAGTTATTAGAGTGTCTATTTTATCAAATGTTTTGTCTGTGCTTGCTATATTCGTGCTAGGCAGTAAAGTTGCTGAGTTTTTTCCTAAGTTATTATCATCAAGGTTGATACGAGTGGCAATTTGTGAAATGCAGGAGTCACTTATGGCACTTACTTTATAATTGGCTAAACCACAGACTAAAGCACCGAAGGCATCATTTAAAATGATGGTCTGTTTTTGCTCAATTAATGCCTTGTGCTCGGTTAAATAGGATAATAAATATTCATCAGCCGCATCCCATGCGCGTAAATTTAGTTTCACCTGATGCGGGTAACGCCTTAAATCCAGAGTGCTTGGCTGAGTGACTATTGAATTTTGCATGTTTTTTTTAACTATTGCTGGAGTAAAATGGTATGATAGTGCATATGTATTTATTTTCAACTAACTTTATCGCCAAATGAAACAGAAAAATCATGTTGTTTGTTTTGCCAAAGGTCGATATGTTTTTCATTTGGGTGAAATTGCAGATTGTGCTTATTTGATAGAATCTGGCTCAATTGGAATTTATTCAGTTAATAACGACAAAATTGCCGAGCTTGGCGTTGGCGAGCTATTTGGCGAAATGGGCGTGATTGATGAAAGCACGAGGTCAACCTCTGCCATTGTTGAGGAGACGGCAGAATTAATGCTTATTAAGCGTGAACAAATTACTAAAAGGTTGCAAAAAGCTGATCCAATCATTCGAGGTGTTCTTGAGGTTTTATTGCACCGAATTCGCAGCATGTTACGCAATAATACCATTGAGCGAATTATTAAAACCGAAGAAAACCTAATTGTTTCGGCTGGAATGCATAAAATCCGTTTTGAAAAAGAGTTGTTGCAGGCGATTGAAAACGATAAAATTATTAATGTTTACCAACCGTTGGTTAATCTTGTTGATGGTTCTGTTGCAGGGTTTGAAGCCTTAAGTCGTTGGAATCACCCAAAAAAAGGCATGGTTTCACCTTTTGAGTTTGTTTCTTTGGCAGAAGAAAGTGATTTGATTATTACCATGGGTCTCAATATTTTTGATAAAGCCTGTCGTGATTTGCATCAATTTCAGCAGTTGCATCGAGCAAGTGGTATCGCAAATGAACCCTTATTTATGAGCATAAATGTTTCTCCTGCCCAGTTAAGTGATGATAAATTCCTTATAAAAATAAAAGATATCACTAAAAAACATAAAGTAAAAGCCAGCAATATTAAAATTGAAATCACTGAGAGCTTGATGTTGGATTATGATAAAGTTAAGGCGTTAATTGATGATTGCAAACATTTTGGCTTTAAATTGTCTTTGGATGATTTTGGCACGGGATATTCTGGGTTTCAAAATTTGTTGGAGTTGGATTTTGATACTTTAAAAATTGATCAAGCTTTTGTGAAGTCTATTCACAGCAACAAAAAGAGCCTCATCATGTTGGATGTTATTTCGCAAATGGCAACCAGAATGCAGATGTCTGTGGTCGCAGAAGGCATAGAGGATAAGCACACCGCTAAAATTCTTTCTGAAATCGGTGTGGATTATGGTCAGGGTTATTACTTTTATAAGCCAAAATCTGTGGCTGAAATCAGACAAATTCTTTCCTTAAAATAGCTTTCGTTTTTTTCAACATTGAGCATACATTTTTTAATTCCTGTGTTATAATTCTGCGTTTGCTAAAAAGTCAATAGGAAGCGATAATAATGGTCGATGAAACCAACGATAACGATAATCAAAATTCTGATATTCTAAAAGTAAATCTCGAAGATGAGATGAAAAAATCCTACCTCGATTATGCCATGAGTGTAATCGTCGGTCGTGCCTTGCCTGATGTCCGTGATGGTCTCAAACCTGTCCACAGACGTGTGCTTTATGCGATGAGTGAACTGGGCAATGACTGGAACAAGGCGTACAAAAAATCAGCCCGTATAGTTGGTGATGTGATTGGTAAGTACCATCCACATGGTGATACGGCGGTTTATGATACCATTGTTAGAATGGCACAACCTTTTTCTTTACGTTACATGTTAGTTGATGGTCAAGGTAACTTTGGTTCGGTAGATGGTGATAGGGCGGCGGCTATGCGGTATACCGAAATCCGTATGTCGAAAATTGCTCACCAGTTATTAGCCGATATTGATAAAGAAACTGTTGATTTTATTCCAAATTATGATGAAACAGAACACGAACCAGCGGTATTGCCTTCTCGTGTTCCTAATTTATTGGTCAATGGTTCATCAGGAATTGCCGTCGGCATGGCAACAAATATTCCTCCACACAATCTGAATGAGGTAGTCGATGCCGTTATTGCCATGAGTTATAATGCGGATATTACGGTTGATGAACTGATGCAACATTTGCCAGGTCCTGATTTCCCAACCGCTGCGATTATTAATGGTGCCAAAGGTATCCGCGAGGCTTATGAGACGGGTAAGGGCAAAATTTATATGCGTGCTAAAACACACATAGAAATTGACGAAGCTACAGGTAAGCAAACCATCGTTGTTGATGAATTGCCTTACCAAGTGAATAAGGCCAAGCTGATTGAAAAAATTGCCGAATTACTCAAAATCAAACGCATCGAAGGCATCACCGCTTTACGAGACGAATCCGATAAGCAAGGTATGCGAGTGGTGATTGAAATGCGTCGTGGTGAAGTGGCTGAAGTGATGTTGAATCAGCTGTTTAAGTTGACGCAATTGCAAACGGTTTTTGGCATGAATATGGTGGCATTAGTTGATGGTCAGCCTGAATTGTTGTCCTTACGCCAAATCTTAAATGCTTTCTTGAAACATCGCCGAGAAGTTGTTGTTCGCCGTACTTTATACTTGCTGAAAAAAGCCAGAGCTAGGGCTCATATTTTGGAAGGTTTAGCCATTGCCTTGGCTAATATTGATGAAATTATTGCCCTAATTAAAGCATCGGGTTCTCCAGCTGAGGCTCGCGAGGCTTTATTGGCTAAGCGTTGGCAGGCTGATTTAATCAAAACCATGTTATCGGGTGATGCAACTTTGTGTCGTCCTGAAGATTTAGGTGATGAATACGGTGTATTTGATGACGGTTATCAGCTGTCACCTGTACAGGCTAAAGCTATTTTAGATTTACAATTGCATCGTTTAACGGGTTTAGAACAAGAAAAAATAACCGATGAATTTAAAGAAATTATTGTTAAAATCCAGGAATTTATAGAAATTTTAACCAACCCTGACAGATTGCTTGAAGTTGTTCGTGAAGAATTGCTTGAAATAAAAGGAAATTTTGGCGATGCACGACGTTCAGTTATCATTGAACACCAAATGCACCTGACTATGGAAGATTTAATCACCGAAGAAGAAGTGGTGGTGACATTGTCTCATGCTGGCTATGCCAAAATACAACAACTGGATGTCTACCAAGCTCAAATACGTGGTGGAAAAGGCAAGATGGCAACCAAGATGAAGGACGAAGACTTTGTTGAACGTTTATGGATTACCAATACGCATGACACCTTATTATGTTTCAGTAATAAAGCACGTTTGTATTGGCTTAAAGTTTACGAATTACCAATGGCATCACGTATTTCCAAAGGCAAACCTTTGGTCAATCTGTTGCCTTTAGAAAAAGACGAAAGAATTACCGCTATTTTACCCATACGTAATTACGATGAAGACAAGTTTATCTTTTTTGCAACGGCGATGGGTGTGGTCAAAAAATCACCTTTACCCTTGTTTAAAAATGTTCGCACAAGTGGTGTGATTGGTTTAACCTTGCTTGAAGGCGACCATTTGATTAATGTTGAAATAACCGATGGCAGCAAAGAAGTCTTGTTGTTTACAACGGGCGGTAAATGTGTTCGTTTTGATGAGAAAAACATTCGTTCCATGGGAAGATTGGCACGTGGTGTGCGAGGTATTAGGCTAAAAGATGAGCAAAAAGTGGTTTCTATGTTTGTGGCAGATGAAGGCAATGTCTTGGTTTGTACTGAAAATGGTTATGGGAAGCAGACCAAGTTAGATGAATTTAGATTGATTAATCGTGGCGGACAAGGCGTAATTGCCATCCAATGTTCCGAAAGAAATGGCAAGGTCGTTGGAGCGTGCCAAGTTACTGAAAAAGATGAAA
>CAZQMH010000012.1:0-18376 GCA_964594435.1 uncultured Alcanivoracaceae bacterium | reverse complement strand
GTACTACTTAAATATTCAGGTGGTTTCGTGTTGCCAACCACCTGAATTTGTGCCTATTATTCGCCAGTAAAATTGGCTTTGCGTTTTTCTAAAAATGCAGCGGTACCTTCTTGCATGTCGCTCGTTGCACAGGTGAGCCCAAAGGCTTTGGCTTCATAGTCTAAACCTTCTGGCAAAGAACATTCGGCACCGTGATTGATGGCATCAATGATGCATTGCATAGCAATTGGGGCAGAGTAGCTTAATTGTTTTGCCATTTTTTCCACCGTTGCTATAAGGTCATTTTGGCTGACGACTTGATTGACTAAACCGATTTCATAAGCCCGATTGGCGTCAATCATGTTGCCCAATAAATTCATCTCTAGGGCTCGGCCTTTGCCAACAAGACGAACCAAGCGTTGCGTGCCACCAAAGCCAGGAATAACACCTAATTTAATCTCAGGTTGTCCAAACATAGCATTATCGGCTGCCACTCGAATATGGCAACTCATGGCAAGTTCACAGCCACCGCCCAACGCAAAACCATTAATGGCGGCGATGACTGGTTTTTTGCTTTGTTCGATACTGTTCATGACTTTTTGTCCAAATTGGGCGAATTTCATGCCGCTTATGGCATTGGATTGTGCCAATTCGCTAATATCAGCACCAGCAATAAAGGATTTTTCACCGCTCCCCGTGATGATGATAGCGGCAATACCATTGTCCTCTTGTGCGGCATCAATTACCGATTTTATTTCCTTAAGGGTTTGTTGATTTAAGGCGTTGAGTTTTTTTGGACGATTGATGGTGAGGGTGAGAATTTTGTTGGAAATTTCAGTAAGAATGTTTTTCATGATTATTGGCTAAAAAATTAAAAAGCTTATTATAACGTAATTTTGTTGATTGCTGAATGTTTCAGACTAGAATAAGACATATTGTATCTTTGAAAACAGTTTATGACTTCCAACACAATTTATCAGGCCTATGCCAGCTGCCCCAAACATCTCGAACTCTTGTTAAAAGACGAGCTTGTTGCAATGGGTGCTAAAAATGTCGCTGAAAAACTTTCGGGAGTTGTTTTTGAAGCAGAAGCAGAGGTTTTGCTGCGAAGTTTGCTTTGGTCACGTTTGGCTAACCGTATTTTGGTATTGATAAACCAAATAAAAATCAAAAACTCCGATGACTTGTATGATGCCATTTACCAAACCAATTGGCTACAACAAGTGCAGCAAGCACCAAAAACATTGGCAATTAACTTTAAAGGCACAAATAAAGAACTACGCAACACACAATACGCTTCACAAGTGGTCAAGGATGCAATTTGCGATCGTATTCGTGACTTGGATGAAATGCGTCCTGATATTGTCAAAACAAAAGCAGATTTATCGGTGAGCGTTGTACTCAAACAGAACCAGTTGTTGGTTTATCATGATATTTCAGGACGTTCTTTGCATCTGCGTGGTTATCGTCAAACACTGACCAAAGCCCCGTTGAAGGAAAATTTAGCCGCTGCGGTCTTAATTCGGGCAAATTGGCAAGAACTTGCCAAAAACAACGGCAACCTTATCGACCCAATGTGTGGTTCGGGTACGTTTTTGACCGAAGGTTATTTAATGGCATGTGATATAGCTCCAGGATTAACCAATCCACATTATGCGGTTGACACATGGCATGGATTTAATCAAGACACATGGAATGCCTTATTGTTCGAAGCCAAAACCCGTATGTTAGCTGGAATTGAAAAATTTAAAGGACAGATAATCGGAGCGGACCACCACAAAGATTCGGTAAAAATAACCCAAGAACATGCCTACCAACTCAATGCCGAGGATAAAATACAATGCCAATACAAGACCTTTGACCATTTCCACCTGCCCAATGAAAACAATCTTATCGTCTGTAATCCGCCTTATGGCGTGCGTTTGCAAAAAAATGTGGAAAGCACATGGCGACAACTTGGCACATGGCTGGCAAATAACGCCAATCATAGCCAGGCAGCCATCATGACTTATGCCAAGAATCAAGGTTTTATGTTGGGTTTTCGGGCGACCAAATCCTATAAACTAATGAATGGTGATTTACCGATAACTTTGCTGTGTTTTAGTATTGAAAATGACACCCAACTTAACAAGCCCGAAAATCAATCCTACGCCATTCCTGAAACGGCTCAAATGGTGGCAAATCGCATCAAAAAAAATAAGGCAAAACTCAACAAATGGATAAACAAAGAACAAATAAACGCCTACCGTGTGTATGATGCAGATATTCCCGAATATGCTGTTGCTATAGATGTTTATAATGAACACTTGCATATCGCCGAATACAAAGCACCGGGCAGCATTCCTGAAAAAAAGACCAAAAAACGTCTGCAAGATGCTATTCTTGGAGCCCAAGTGGCATTAGATGTAAAAAACAACAAAATTCATATCAAAACCCGTCAAAAACAAGTCAAAAATTACCAGTACGAGAAGTTTTCAGCAGAAAGTAAAGACATCATCGTGCATGAGCAGAACAGAAAATACGTGGTCAACTTGGATAAATATCTGGATACAGGCTTGTTTTTAGACCATCGTTGGATACGTTCCTATGTGCAAGAAATCTGCAACGACCTTTGTTTTTTGAACCTGTTTTGTTACACCTCAAGTGTAACCGTCGCTGCGGCTTTAGGTGGAGCCAAACATACCGTCAGTGTAGACACCTCAAAAACCTATCTCAATTGGGCAAAAGAAAATTTCAAAATCAACCGCATGAATGTCTTTAAACACAAACTGGTGCGCAGTGATGTTATGCTTTATCTTTCCCAATGTTCAGAAAAATTTGATTGTATTTTTATTGATCCGCCAACCTATTCCAACTCCCATTCACGTGAGAGTGACTGGGATGTGCAACGAGACCACAAACAATTGTTGCTGGCAAGCAAACGCTTGCTAAATAAAAACGGCAGGATTATTTTTTCAAATAACTACCGCAAGTTTAAACTCGATAAAGAACTGGAAAATTATTTCACCATTAAAGATTTAAGCCAACAAAGCCTCTCGCCTGATTTTAAAAAGAGCAAAATCAAACGGGTTTGTTATGAGCTGTGGGTTTAACACGTTTGTAATGAAAAATGTTGGTTGCGGTATTCTATATAACTGATTTGCCGATGCCAATCACCTAAAACCATACGCAAATAGTCTTTATTATTGTGCGAAAATTGATGAAAAGCAGGGCGGTGGGTATGCCCATGCAACATGGTGCGACAGTTTTCTTGTTGAAAAAGTGCCATGAGGGCGTGTTGGTTGACATCCATGATGTATTCGCTGGCACTTTGGGTGTGTTTTTGGCTTTGTTTGCGAGCATCTTTGGCAAAAGCGATACGATTTTCTATGCTTTGGGCTAAAAAACCTTGCTGCCATTTTTTGTCTCGCAGTTGCTGTCTTATTTTTTGGTAGGCAATGTCGTCGGTGCATAAAGCATCCGCATGAGTCAGAATGATTTTGTGCTCATCTAATTGCAAGCAATAAGGGTCATTTAAGAGATGCAGATGCTCACAAAAGTTTTGACCTAGCAAGAAATCACGATTTCCTGCCATAAAATAACAAGCCGTCTGGTATTGGCACACCAACTCCTCAATAGCGGTGGCAACTTGTTGGTAGAGATCTGACTGCACATCATCGCCGAGATAGTATTCAAATAAATCACCTAAAATATACAAAGCCCGAGCATGTCGAGCTTTGCTTTTTAAAAATTTTTCAAATCGCTGGTAACTTGCATCATTGACGTTTTGTAAATGCAAATCGGCAATAAATAAAATTGACAATTATTTATCAGCCTTTGTGTTTTCTGGTGCAGTAGCTGTCTGAGCAAAAGGTTTGTCCGATACTAAAACTTTTTCAATGCGCATGGTTTTTATTGGTACATTGCTCCGAAATGGTGGATTGGCACTGGTTGCTGTTAAGCGTATGGTATTGACCACATCCATACCCTTGGTCACTTTGCCAAAAACAGCATAGCCCCATGCATGCGAGTTTTCTTTACCCGTATGGTCTAATGCAGGGTTATCTTGCACATTGATAAAAAACTGCGAAGTAGCAGAATCTGGGATGTTCAGACGTGCCATGGCGATGGTTCCTTTGAGGTTTTTTAAACCATTATCGGCCTCATTTTTTATGGGTTCACGGGTTGTTTTGCGAGTTAAGTCTTCATCAAATCCACCACCTTGAATCATAAAATTACTGATAACACGGTGAAAAATGGTGCCATCATAAAAGCCATCTTTGGCATATTGAACAAAGTTTGCGACACTTAGTGGTGCTTTTTCTTGGTTGAGCTCCAATTCAATCTCGCCTCGGTTGGTTATCATTTTAACGTACACGGGCTTTGCCAAGCTCGCAAGCGAAGTGAATAAAGAACCCAAAAGTAGGGTGCAGAGTATTTTATTGTTCATAAGTACAGTTCTCAAAAGTTTTGGAAATTTTAGAACATATTAAGTACAAAAACATCAATTTCAAGTGTATTATGCAAATTATGAGATTTAATGGTAAAAAATTTGCAACCACATTGCCGAATAAACCGGGTATTTATCAGATGTTTGATGAAAGTGCCAAGGTTATTTATGTGGGCAAAGCCTTAAATTTAAAAAAGAGAGTCAGCAGTTATTTTACTGGCAAGGCAAAGGATAAAAAAACCACCCAATTGATTAATGCCGTTGCATCCATGCAAATAAGCATGACCCGCAGTGAAAGCGAAGCCCTTATTCTTGAAAATCAACTGATAAAAAAGCACAAGCCCAAGTACAATATCTTATTGAAAGATGGCAAAAGTTACCCCTATATTTATTGTTCAGAAAATGAGGATGAGTTTGCTCGGTTAGAATTTAGACGAGGAACCAAAAAAGGCAAAGGGCATTACTTTGGCCCCTTTCCCTCCGCCCAAGCGGTTCGGCACACGCTCAATCATTTGCAAAAGCTATTCAAAGTCAGGCAATGCAATAACACAACCTACGCCAACCGCTCCCGACCCTGTTTGCAATACCAAATAAACCGTTGCAGTGCCCCATGTGTCAATAAAGTCAGCACGGCAGAATACCAGTTGCAACTGCATTACACCAAAGAATTTCTTGCGGGAAAATCCAATCAAGTCATCAAGCAACTGGTCGCCTCAATGAACCAAAGTGCTACCCAACTGGATTATGAAAAAGCAGCCGCCATCCGTGATCAAATTAAAGAACTGCGTCTCATTCAATCGGGGCAAGTGGCAGAAGCCCAAAATAACCAAAATTTAGATATTTTTAGCGTGGCTCATGATGTTGGACTGTATATTGTTACGCTGTGTGCTGTGCGTGGCGGACAAATGCTTGGGCATCGAAGTTTTTATCCCAAAGCACCTGCTGACAGTGCTGATAGTGAAGTCATGTCAGCGTTTTTGACACAATACTACCAAGACAAGCCCATTCCTGCATTGATTATTAGCAATACAGAAATTGACAATAAAGTCTGGCTACAAACCGCTCTTTCACAATTGGCAAAAAGCAAAATAACCCTTATCAATCAACCACGAGGCGAACGCAAAAAAATGTTGGATTTAAACATAACCAATATGCACAATGCACTGGCCTTACAAGTGAGTAAAAAAGCCAATTGGCAGCACAAGTGGCAAATGTGGGTCAAACAAGTTGGTTTAAAAAATCCACCTAAACGGGTGGAATGCTTTGATATTTCACATGTTTTTGGGGAGAAAACACGGGCTTCCTGTGTGGTTTTCGACGCAACTGGTGCCAAAAAAAATAGCTACCGCAATTACAAAATCAGTGGCATAACCGCAGGAGATGATTATGCGGCGATGCGGCAAGTTATCCAAAAACGCCTGCAATCTATCGAAAAACATAACGAGCAGTTGCCTGATATTTTTCTGATTGATGGCGGCAAAGGTCAAGCCAATCAAGCGTGCAAAATTCTACAAGAAAATAACATTAACAGCATAGAAATAATAGGCATTGCCAAAGACGAAAATCGCCAAGCAGGACAAGAACGGTTATTTGTCATGAGTCGCAACACCGTGTTAAAACCCGACTCCAACTCTTTGCTGTCGCACATGACCCAATTTATTCGTGATGAAGCCCATCGATTTGCCATTACGGGTCACCGCAAAGCTTTGGCAAAATCACGCAAAAAGTCATTATTGGAAGGCATTGACGGCATTGGTGAAAAAAGACGAGTAAAATTATTGCAACATTTTGGCGGATTAGCGGGGCTAAAAAAAGCCAGCATTGATGACATAAAAAAGATAAAAGGCATCAGCCAAACCGTAGCCAACAACTTATACGAATACCTTCATTCCTAAGGAAAAAGCTCTAAGCGAACAGCAACAAACAAACAACTTTGCGTTCTTCTGCCAGCAAGACATTATACGTTCGGGCAGCTGATTGGTTATTCATGACTTCTAAGCCTATGTTTTTAATAGCAATTTCATTCAATAGGTGCACATCTGGGAATTTGTGTTTTGCACCGGAACCAAGAATGATGATTTCAGGATTGAGAGTTAGCAGTTGAGCAATGTGTTTTTCGGTCAATTGTTCGATGCTGTTTATGGGAATGTTTGCAATAATTTCGGTGGCGGACACGATGCAACTTTTGAAGTGTTTTTGCTGGTTGATAATGACGAAATCGCTAGCTAGTTTTGAAATGACAAAATGGTCTTGAGTGGTCGTTTGGTGCAGTTTCATCGCTACAGGCTTAAATCGTATTGTGGATTTTTGGGGTTGTGCCGAAAAATGGTTAAGGTTTGACCAATAGAATGAACTTTAGTTGCTTTGGTTTGTTGGATAATCTTGTCAATAAATTCATTGCGCGTCACTTTATCCATGCGAATCTTGATTTTTATTAATTCATGCAAATCTAAGGCATTATCAATCTCATTCATTACATTTTCGGTTAATCCTTTGTCGGCAACCATCACCACAGGGCTTAAATCGTGACTGATTCCGCGTAAAAATTTTAAGGCATGTTTATTCATTATTGTGTTTTTTTATTCAAGTTATGTGATAATGCGGTATTTTAACAGTCCAACCACGTATGGCAAGAAGTAAAAGCTCTAACAACTGGCTTCGCGAACATTTTGATGATTATTGGGTTAAATTGTCCCAAGAAAAAGGTTATCGAGCACGCTCGGCTTTTAAATTGGAAGAATTACACGAAAAAGACGGGCTGCTGCATAATGTTTCAACCGTCGTCGATTTGGGTTGTGCTCCAGGTGGTTGGTGTCAAGTGGCACGAAAAATTAGCAAAAACAAGGTGCGAATTATTGGCATGGATATTTTGCCAATGGCACCGATTGAAGGCGTGGAGTTTGTTCAAGGCGACTTTCGTGAAGAATCTGTTCTAAATGAATTGCTCAATTTGGTAGGAACTGACAAAATAGACCTTGTAATGTCTGATATTGCCCCAAATTTAAGTGGAGTGTTTGCTGTGGATCAGCCGCGCATCATGTATTTGGCAGAATTGGCATTGGATTTTTGTTTGCAATGTTTGCAACAAAACGGCAATTTCACCGTCAAACTCTTTCAAGGCGAAGGGTTTGATGAATATTTAGCTGAATTAAGAAAGAATTTTAAAAAAGTAGTGATGCGAAAACCCAAGTCTTCGCGTCCAAGAAGTCGTGAAGTTTATGCCGTTGGTTTAGGCTTTAAAGGTTAGAAGTAGCGTTTTATTAGGTAGAGATTTTGAATAATATTACAAAAAGTATAGTTTTATGGGTTGTTGTTTTACTGGTTATGTTGTCAGTTTTCAACATGATGGTACAACAATCAGGAGTTGCAACTGAAGTATCGTACACTGATTTTTACAAAAAATTAAAATCAGGTGCGATTGAGTCTGTCGAAATCGATGACCTAACAGGCGTACACCAAGTCATTGTTGCCAAATTATCCGATGGTTCATTTATTAAAGCCAATGCTCCAAATGATGAAAAATTATTAGATGATTTGATTAAAAAGGATGTCAAAGCAACATTCCTGCCGCCGCATGAAAAAAGTATTTTCTTGAGTTTGTTGGAAACCATTTTACCCATATTATTGTTGGTTGGGCTGTGGTTTTTCATCATGCGTCAAATGCAAGGCGGTGGTGGCAAAGGTGGTGCGATGGGGTTTGGCAAATCGAAGGCTAAATTATTAAGCGAAGACCAAAATAAAGTCACGTTCGCCGATGTCGCTGGTTGCGAAGAAGCCAAAGAAGAAGTGGCAGAACTGGTGGATTTTTTACGGGATCCAAGCAAATTTCAAAAACTAGGCGGACATATACCACGTGGCGTTTTGATGGTTGGCTCGCCAGGAACAGGTAAAACATTATTGGCTCGTGCCATCGCGGGTGAGGCAAAAGTACCGTTTTTCACCATATCGGGTTCTGACTTCGTCGAAATGTTTGTTGGTGTTGGGGCTTCACGGGTGCGTGATATGTTTGAACAAGCCAAAAAGAATTCGCCGTGCATCATTTTTATTGATGAAATTGATGCGGTCGGTCGTCAACGTGGAGCAGGACTCGGTGGTGGTCATGATGAACGTGAACAAACGCTTAACCAATTATTGGTAGAAATGGATGGTTTTGAAGGCAATGAAGGCGTTATCGTTATTGCTGCCACTAATCGCCCTGATGTTCTTGATTCGGCTTTACTGCGTCCTGGTCGATTTGATAGGCAAGTAGTTGTACCATTGCCTGATATCAAAGGTCGCGAAGCCATTTTAAAAGTTCACATGAAAAAAGTTCCGTTAGCCGACGATGTTAAAGCCAAAATGTTAGCTCGTGGCACGCCTGGGTTTTCGGGTGCGGACTTGGCGAATTTGGTTAATGAAGCCGCCTTATTTGCCGCTCGCTACAACTTAAAAGAAGTCACCATGGACTGCCTTGAGCAAGCCAAAGATAAAATAATGATGGGTGCTGAGCGTAAATCTATGGTCATGGATGAAAAAGAAAAGCTCAATACCGCTTACCATGAAGCAGGTCACGCCATCGTTGGACGCTTGGTGCCCGAACACGACCCTGTTTATAAAGTCACGATTATTCCTCGGGGCAGGGCTTTGGGCGTCACCATGTTTTTGCCTGAACAAGACCGATATTCCATGTCAAAAACACATCTGGAATCCCAAATTTCCAGCCTTTATGGCGGTAGAATAGCCGAAGAACTAATAGGTGGTAAAGATGCGATTACCACAGGAGCTTCCAATGACATCCAAAGAGCAACTGAAATTGCACGCAACATGGTGACAAAATGGGGCTTTGGCGAAGGGCTTGGTCCATTATTGTATTCAGAAGATGAAGGCGAAGTATTTTTAGGTCGGCAGGTGACACAACACAAAAACATGAGTGATGATACTGCCAGTAAAATTGACGAAGCCATCAAAAAAATAATCGACAGCAATTATAATCGTGCATATAAATTATTAACCGATAACATGGAAAAGTTACACATGATGGCACAAGCATTGATGAAGTACGAAACCATTGATGCCAGCCAAATCAGCGAAATTATGGCAGGTGATGAACCAACACCACCAGAGGACTGGGAGGACGATGACAAACCGACCAAGCCGACACCAAAAAACGCAGACAAAGGCGAAAAAAATATTGGTGGTGAAGCACCAACGGTTTAAATAATGAGCCACAGCTACAAAATAATGGGGGTCATTAACGTGACCCCTGATTCGTTTTCAGACGGTGGAGCATTCTACCAAACTGACAAGGCTGTACAACAGGCATTGGCTTTAATCAGTCAAGGGGCTAATATTATTGATGTCGGCGGGGAATCCACTCGCCCTGGTGCGCAAGTTGTGTCGCAAGAGGAAGAATTAAAGCGTGTCATCCCTGTTATTAGAACAATTCGACAAAAAAACCCACAAATAACGCTGTCTATTGACAGCTTAAAGCCTGAAGTCATGACCCAAGCGATTGAGGCAGGAGCTAATTTTATCAATGATATTAATGCCTTGCAAAATAAAGCTTGCCTTGAAGTTGCGGCCTTTGCGGATGTTCCAGTATGTCTTATGCATAAACAAGGCACACCAGATAATATGCAAAACAACCCTCAATATGATGATGTTTTGACTGATGTCATGGATTTTTTTAAACAAAGAATAGAAAATTGTCTGCTTGCAGGTGTAAAATCTAAACATATCATACTCGACCCAGGAATAGGATTTGGCAAAACATTGGAACATAACTTAACCCTACTGCGAAACATTAAAAAACTCCGTGAATTAGGCTTTCCTATTCTTATCGGTGTTTCGCGTAAAAGCATGATTGGTCAGCTACTTGATGCTAAAATTGACGAACGATTATACGGTTCTTTAGCGATTGTGCAGTTCGCTTATGAACAAGGTGCGGAAATATTTCGCGTCCATGATGTCAAGGCGACCAGTGATGTATTGAAAATAACACAGGTTTTAACGAAATGAAAAAAGAAAAAAAATATTTTGGTACCGATGGGATTCGAGGTGAAGTCGGTGGAGCGTTAATGTCAGCAGAATTTGCTCTGAAACTCGGTCGAGCCGCAGGTATTGTGCTTGGTAATCTCTCGCCTAGCAATACTGTTGTTATTGGTAAAGATACGCGCATTTCAGGCTACATGTTTGAAGCGGCTCTTGAGGCGGGGTTGGCATCTGCGGGCGTCAATGCTTCCATGCTTGGTCCCATGCCAACTCCAGCGATTGCTCGCATTACCAGTTCCATGAAAGCCAGTGCGGGCATTGTTATCAGTGCATCGCACAATCCATTTTATGATAATGGCATTAAATTTTTCAACCAATACGGTGAAAAATTATCCGATGAACTTGAGTTTGCCATCGAAGCAGAAATTGATAAAGAATTTACCACCGTCAAAAGCGAAAACCTCGGCAAAGCCAATCGCATAGACGATGCTGCTGGACGTTATATTGAATTTTGCAAAAGTGTTTTTCCTCGCCATGCAAATATCTCTGGTTTAAAAATCGTGGTGGATTGTGCCAATGGTGCAACCTATCATATCGCACCGAAAGTTTTTTCAGAACTTGGGGCAGAAATCATCACCATTGGCAACACACCCGATGGTTTGAATATTAATGATGATTGTGGCTCAACCGAACCCCAAAACTTACAAGAAATGGTACTCGAAAGCTGTGCCGATTTAGGCATTGCTTTGGATGGAGACGGCGACAGAGTGTTAATGGTCGATCATTATGGCGAACTGATTGATGGCGATCAGTTGATTTTTATTGTTGCCAAATATTTACAAAAAATAAAAAAACTACGTGGCGGCGTGGTCGGTACTTTGATGACCAATCAAGCGATGCAAGTCGAACTAGAAAAACTAGGTATCGACTTTAAACGAGCCAATGTTGGTGACAGGTATGTGCACCAAATGCTCAAACAACACAACTGGCATCTGGGCGGAGAATCCTCAGGACATATCCTCAATTTAGATTTAGCCACAACTGGCGATGGTATCATCAGTGCCTTAATGGTGTTGACGGTTATGGTGGCTGAGGACAAAAAACTCAAAGAACTCGCTGCCGAAATACCGCTTTATCCTCAGGAATTAATCAATATAACCATCGAAAATGCCAAACAAGTTGCCCAAAATCCTGCCTTATTAGCCCATGCCAAAAAAGTCGATGCCCAACTGGCTCATCAAGGTCGAACCTTAATAAGAGCCTCAGGTACACAACCCATGTTGCGTGTTATGGTTGAAGCACAAGACCAAAATCTAGCCTCAAAATACGCTAATGAACTCAAACAAACAGTCGAAAACCTATGAAAAAAACAATCCTATTTAGCCTTGTTCTGCTTGCCTCTTGTGGCCAAAACACAAAACACAAGAGTAAAGGGCAAGCCCCAAAACCACCCGCAATGACACAAAAAAGTGCAAAATTAGACTTGATGAGTCATATTAATCAACTGACTTTTGCGGGCAAACGCTCAGGTGAAGGTTATTTTTCAGCCGATGGTTCTGAATTTATCTTTCAGAGTGAACGCAGCGATGATAATCCCTTTTACCAAATCTACAAAATGGACTTAGAAACAGGTGACTTAGAAAGGGTTTCAAATGGCATCGGTAAAACAACCTGTGCGTGGTTTCATCCTTTTGAAGACAAAATCATTTTCGCCTCAACCCATCTGGATAGCCAAGCCAAGAACAAGCAAGAAGCTGAACTGGCTTTTAGAGCATCTGGCAAAACCCGCAGATATTCGTGGGATTATGATGAAAACTATGACTTATTTGTCAAACAAGGCACACAATTAACCCAGCTCACTCATGAGCGAGGCTACGATGCCGAGGGCAGTTATTCGGCTGATGGTAAATGGATTGTTTTTGCCTCCAATCGCAATGCCTATAATGAAAATGCCAAAAACATGAGCCAAAAAGAGAAAAATTTGTTCAGCAAAGACCCAGCTTACATGATGGATATTTACCTGATGCAAGCCGATGGTTCGGAAGTTAAACAATTGACCACCTACAAAGGTTATGATGGTGGGCCTTTTATCTCTCCAGATTCAAAAAAAATCATTTGGCGACGGTTTTCAGTCGATGGTATGACTGCTGAAATCTACACCATGAATTTAGATGGCAGTGACAAAAAACAAATCACCCATAGCAAGGTAATGAGTTGGGCACCGTATTATCATCCTTCACAAAAATACATTATTTATACCTCCAACAAACAAGGATTTGCTAATTTTGAATTGTACATTGTCGATGCAGAGGGCAAACATGAACCTGTGCGGGTCAGTTATTTGGATGGATTTGATGGCTTGCCCGTTTTTTCTCCCGATGGCGATGAAATTTACTGGACTCGTAAAAAAGACAACAACAACCACTCGCAGATTTTCAGAGCTGACTGGAACCACCAAGCCGCCCTAAAAGCGTTAAATATCAAATAACAGGAAATTAGCATGAACATAAGCAAACCACTCTTACTTACCACTATTTTAAGTCTTTCTTACATAGCCCAAGCCAAAAGACCCGTAAGTTTTCCTGTAACACAAGCCCAACACTACGAACAAACCTTAACCAATTTTGGTGGTCGTTTAACTGGCAGTGACAGCGAAAAACAAACGGCATTATTTTTGAGCAATGAACTCAAAAAAATAGGCTTGCAACCGTGGCATAGCCAAGTATTTTTGCATGATTTTGAGTTTACTGCGGGCACAAATTTAGGCAAAAACAATAAATTCAGCGTCAATGGCAAGCAATTAACCCTCAATAAAGATTACAGGCCGATGGTTTTTTCCGCTTTGGGTGATTTTGATCCAAGAGCAGTGGTTTTTGCTGGCTATGGTATCACCGAGCCCGAAGGTGAAAAAATGGGCGATAATTACGATTCCTATATGCATCTTGATGTCCAAGACAAATGGGTGCTGGTCATGCGTTTTATGCCTGAGGACATCAGTGCCGAACAACGCATAAAAATCAACCGCTTTGCCAGCGAACGCAATAAAGTTCTTAATGCTCGGCAACACGGAGCAAAAGGTGTTATTTTTGTGCATGGACCCAACACCGTCGTTAAAAAACAACTGATTCCCTTAACCTTTGATGCTTCCACCGCACACGGTTCGATGCCAGTTATCTCCATTGACAATAAAATAGCTCAGCCTTGGTTTAAAAACATGGGCAAAAACTGGAAAAAAATTCAGCAAAAACTCGATAAAGGCAATTTTGTTATGGGATTCGACCTCAAAGACCTCAAAGTCTCTGCTAGCGTTGACTTAATTCAGGACAAAAAAATTGGGCACAATGTGATTGGCTATATTCCAGGCTCAAGTGATTTGCCGGCACTTATTCTGGGTGCACATTACGACCATTTAGGGCATGGAGAAAGCTCAACGTCATTAGCACGGGCTGATGAAAAAGGTTTTGTCCATCCAGGAGCCGATGACAACGCCTCAGGCGTCACAGGACAGTTGATGATTGCACAATACCTGATGAAATTAAAAACCAAAGGCTCATTTAAACCCAAGCGAGCTATTATTTTTGCCTTTTGGTCGGGTGAAGAATTGGGTCTGCTTGGTTCCAATCATTTTGTCAAAACCTTTAACCAAAAAGACTTATCCTCAATTTTTGTTGCCAACCTCAATATGGACATGATAGGACGGCTGCGTGAAGCCTTGGTCATGCAAGGCACAGGCTCATCAAAACAATGGAACAGTATCATTGAGCAACGCAATGCACCCATTGGTTTAAACATAACTTTACAAGAAGATGCCTATTTGCCGACCGATGCCATGAGTTTTTATCTCTTTAATGTGCCAGTTTTATCGGCTTTTACTGGTTCGCACAGCGAATACCACTCTCCACGTGACACCAGCGATTTAATTAATTACCAAGGACTTGCACAAACAGCAAAGCTGATGGCACTTATCGCCCGTGGCATTGCCCAATCGGATGAAAAAATAATCTACCAAAAACAAGCCCGCAAAAAAGAAAAAGGCAGCCGTGGTGGGATGCGTGCTTATCTTGGTACCATTCCTGATTATGCTGCTGAAGATGGTAAAGGCGTATTGCTTAGTGGTGCAACCAAAGGCTCGCCAGCAGAACAAGCAGGCATACAAGGTGGTGATACCTTAATTGAAATGGCAGGCACAAAAATAGAAAATATTTACGATTTCACCTATGTTTTACAAGCACTTAAAGTAGGTAAAAAAGTCAAAGCGAAAATATTACGTGATGGTAAAGTAGTAGAAATAGAAGTGACACCCAGTTCTAGGCAATAGGAAGGAATGATGCAAAAGTTCACTATAATATTCATCTTTTTAGCACTGCTTTTAGCGTTGGCAGCTTGTAATGAAGAGAAAAGCACCCAAAAAACCACCAACAAAGCACAAAACACCGTTCAAAAGGTAGAAGCAAAAACGCCCGTGCTGTATCCCAATGACCCAAAGCCGAGCACACCCAAAAAGCAAAAAAACGTGGTTTGCCCTTATTTAAGCAACAAAACTGCGGAAAAAGTCATTCACCATGCCTTCACGCCCATTGATGAGGTCTATGTCACCCAAGTAATAAAAAAAGAGAGTGGTTACAATTATAGTGGCTGTGATTTCAATACCATTTCTCTGCATATTTACAGCAAAGAAGATGGTGATGCCTTGATGCAAAGATGGAGAAATTTCAAACACCCCTCAACTTTTGTACCACAAATTGGTCCAGGTGAGAATGCCGTTATCGAATACCCATCATTACACAATAAAAAAGGTTTAAAAGAACCATCTGCCATAATTTTTTACCAAGATGGAAAAGCCATAATGCTGCACATAGAAAGACTGATGGCATACGGATCGGTGCAAAGCTTAACTACCGCCGCAGAGGAAATTTCAAAAAATTTAAAAAAATTATAACTCAAGTCTCAACCAAGAAAACTATTTTTTTTCAGCAATCAAGGTCGCTCTCTTGGGCAATGGATAACCCTCAATAGTTAATGATTGTTCAGCATTCAGAAAGTTTTTTAAGGAATGAAACCGCATCCAATCGGTGCTTCTTTGTTCTTGCGTGGTAGTGGTTGTTTGGTCGATGCACTTAATATTTGTAAAACCATTGCGTTGCAACATTAGGCCAAGCATTTTGACCGATGGCAAAAACCACACATTACGCATTTGAGCATAGCGATTCTGTGGAAACAAACAGGTGCTTTCATCGCCATCGACGATAAGTGTCTCGATAATTAAGGTGCCTTTGGTTTTGAGCGTATCAGCCAGCTGCCGAATATGTTGCAAGGGAGATTTTCGGTGGTATAAAACTCCCATTGACAAAACAATATCAAAAAACTCCAGTTTCTGCGGTAAATCTTCAGCACTTAATGGCAAAACACCACTCTGGCTTTGGGCATATTTTTCAACAGCCCAAAACTGCATGATTTGCAGAATGCCAGGGTCGATGCCAATCAACAACGAAGGTTTCTGCTGCCGCATTCGAAACATATAATAACCATTGCCACAACCAACATCTAGCACACGCTTATTGCCAAGGGCAGGGATTTTGTCTTTTATACGGTTCCACTTTAACTGCGATTGCCATTCGCTATCAATAAAAGTAGCAAACAATTCAAAAGGTCCTTTACGCCACGGCATTAATTGTCTTAACGCATCATGCAATTGTTTTTCTTGTGACTGATGAATGTCTTGGCTGTTGCATTTGATGCTATTGCTGGAGAAATCGGTAATAACATTATGAATTGCAGGTAGATTTTCATAGGCGTTGAGCCATTTGGGGAAATCACCTTGAATGGGTTTGGCTAATTTCTTCTCGGTGCACGCCCTCAGCACTTCACACTGTTCATGTGGCATTCCACAGGCCAATAATTGACGCCAAATGTTTTGGTACAAATGCAGCATTATTCTTTAAAAGCGATAAAGGAAGCAAAATTAAAACAATGAAACCATTTGTAGTGACGGCGAAATCCCGCCTGAATAAAACGATTTTCAATGTCAGCGATAGAATCAGGAACAAGCACATCTTTTAGGGCTTGCCGTTTGCGTTGAATTTCCTGATTGGAATAGCCATTGATTTTTTTGTACGCATGGTAATGTTTGATAAGAAATTCATCTTTTTCATCAGGGCTCTTGAATTTTTCAGAAAGAATAAATATACCACCTGGATTGAGACTTTGGAATATTTTAGTGACCATAGCCAAGCGTTGTTTTTTTGGCAGGAATTGCAAAGTGAAATTGCTAACAACAACACTAGCATTAGTTAAGTCTGAGTTGGCAATGTCTTCTTCTTTTGTTTGTATTTTATTCTGCAATTTTTTTTCTGCAATGATTTTTTGGCACCGATGCAACATTGAAGGCGAACTGTCAATCGCCACAACCTGACAATTTTTGTCAGCTGTCGCTTGAGCCGCAGTTATGGCAACCGCTCCCAAAGAGCATCCTAAATCAACTATGACACTATTTTTTTGGGCATACTGCATACAAAACATGGCAATTGATTTGAGAATTGTCTCATAACCAGGAACCGAACGTTTTATCATATCGCTAAATACATGAGCGACTTCTTCGTCAAAAGCAAACGCCTTGACCGAGCTGAATTGTTGAGCAAAGAGTTTATCTTCGCTATTGTTTTCTTTTTGATTGTCCATAGTCGCTTATTTTATGCAATAATGGCAACTATTGTAAAAGAATAGCGAAAAAGAACCGACAAAAATGAAACCTTATGCCTTAATAACAGGAGCAACAGCAGGAATTGGCAAAGAATTTGCCACGCAACTGGCAGCAACTGGCTGGAATTTAGTCCTGATTGCACGCCGCCAAAATTTATTAGAAGAAATCGCACAAGCATTGAGCAAACAATACAAAATCAAGGCACACACCATCGTTGCCGATTTATCCAAGCACGACCAAGTGCAAAAAATATATGCCCAATGCCAAGAAAATAATTTAAAAGTCGCCATGCTGGTCAATAATGCAGGTTATGGCGTACCAGGTGATTTTGAGAAAAGTTCATGGCAAATACACAGCGATTCTTTGCAAGTTATGCTCAATAGTGTCGTAGAATTATGCTATGTATTTTACCCAAATATGTTAAAAGAACGCTACGGACGCATCATAAATGTTGCTTCATTGGCAGGATTTGCACCGCCAACAGCTGGTCATACCCTCTATGGAGCAACCAAATCATTTCTTATTCGGTTTTCACATTCTTTGCATTTGGAAGCACAAGACAAAGGTGTGCATGTCACCGCCTTGTGCCCTGGATTTACCTATACGGAGTTTCACGATGTCAATGGAACCCGCTCAATGGTAAAAAAATTACCAAAATTTATGTGGATGAATGCCACAGATGTGGTAAAACAAGGTATAATTGCGGTTGAAAAAAACAAAGCGATTAAAATTAATGGTAAGATAAACCGTACAATCGCTGCTATCAGTAGTGCATTCCCCGATTGGTTAACACGAATGCTTTTTGCAGGTAAAACTAACAAATACAGAAAAAGATGAGCTTTTTAGAAGAATTAGAAAACAGTAAAGAACCAGAAGAAAACAAGCTGAACCCACGAAAGCTGTGGGAAAGTTGTTACAAATACTTTAAGCACTTTACAGGTATTTTACAAAGCAACAAAAATACGTTTGCTATAGATTTTAATTTCACTTTTTTAAATATGACCCAAGAGTGTGTTATTACCGAGCCTTTTGAAATTAGCCGTACGCAAGTCGAAGATCAATTGCGGCTAGAAGTAAAAATGCAAACCAAGCTAAAGCACTCGATTAAAATAGAACGCAAAGATTTACGCTCGGCTGAATTATTAAAAAACAAACTGTACAAAGACGGTATTTTATCCACTGTCAAACAAGACAACAAAAAGAACCATTTGGTCGAATTAAAAGACACAATTGTCTCTTATTTCAGAATTATTCTGGTAAAAAACCAGGATATGCATATCGAATACCATAATATCGGT